>CAZKGZ010000023.1:0-10766 GCA_964552365.1 uncultured Oscillospiraceae bacterium
TAATCTGAAAAAGGAAACGCTGGTCGAAAGAATAAGGTATCAGGGATAGCAAGTATTGCTGGGATATCCTCAGTATCATAACAGGAATTAAAAGCACTTGGCTTCAAAAAGTTTTGTACTTTTGACAAAATGCAACCGATTTTTCATCAATTATAATAAATTTGATTAAGCAGCCTGTGTGTAATGAAGCATACAGGCTGCTTGCATTTTATAACTCTAATGAATCTTGTGTATTGCAAGGCAATGCAACGAAATGCGGGAGCTAAATTTCCGCAAAGCGCCGCAGACGATATTGTGCGGTGTTGCCTTCAAGGAAGATTGAAATCGAAAATGTCTATGTAACCCACATTTCTATCAGATGATGAGATACTTATTCTGTACACTCTTAATGTCGGATCGGCGCATGAGATGATGGCTTTGCCGCTGTGACAAGATCCCCCGAGGGTGGAGCTTTTGGTTCCGTCTTCGGGGGATCTTTGGGGTTTTATATGACCTATCGGTATTACTTGGCGTCCTTGGTGTCGGTGTAGATTTGGGCGGCTATGGATAGCATCAGGGCGCAGCTGCCGAGGGTGCCGAGGAAGTAGAGGATGCTGTAACGGATCTCGCCGAGATTCAGGATCAGGTTCAGGAGTGCGCGAATCCCAAGCATGAACACGAGCAGGCGGGACGATGTCGTTTCATTCAGGCCGACTTTGAGCGCGAAGAGCCAGTAGACCACGGCGATCGCCAGGATCAGCAATGTGCTTATGGTCCAGAAAAAGCTGTACCCGAAGCCGTTCACGAGAGAGAGTACTGCGAGGATCGTGGCGGGAACGGTCATCAGCGGATCATCGGCCGGGCGTTTCAGGAAAACAAAGGCCAGCCAGAGTGCGGGGGCGACGAGGCTCACGAAAGAGGCGCAGTCCCCGACCGCCGCGATGAGGATCAGCACAACGGCGGCGATCGCCGTATACAGGACGATCTTATTCGAACCGGCTGAGCCGGCTTTGGCCGACCGGCTCGGCTGATTCGCAGCGTGCCGGCTGTGTCCGGCCGACGGCTGTGATGCCGAATGTGCCGGGGTGCGGTTCGATGTCTGTGCCGCCGAATGTGCCGGGGCGCGGTCGGATGACTGCGCTGTCGAGCGCGCCGGAGCGCGGTCAGAGGACTGCGCTGTCGAGCGCGCCGGGGCGGTCTGCGCTGCCGGACGGGCAGGGGTGCGGTCGCCTCCCTGCATGGCGGGGCGCGAGGATGCTACGCCGTCCGAGGCAAGCGGCATATCGGAGGGCGCTGCCGCTTTGGCTTGTGCTGCTTTGGGCTGGGCTGCTTTGGGCTGGGCTGCTGTGGTTTGCGCGGGGCGCGGAGAGGCGGAAGAGGCAAACTGCCGGACATACCAGTTCTCAAAGCCGCTGGTCAATGCCGTGCCGGCCCAGTTATTCTGCAGGTCTTTTACATCCGCTCCCCGGCTTTCCAGAAGAAGTACCCGATAGAGCGCTATGTTTGCTTTTTCGTAATTGTTGCCGATTACAAAGATATCGGCGTACAGCAGGACGCTGAGGGGATCGTCTTCATGGGGTTCGACCCAATCACATATAGCCCCAATGCCGCGCTTGAGAGCTTCGTTTTCTCCCGGGAACATGTCGAGATACGGCTGATAGAGATACCGCTCCTGACTTCCCTCGTCGGCCGAATCACCGCGGATCGCTTTCAGTTCACTGCGCGCGGGAAAGTCCGGATGCAGGTCGGCAAATTTTTCGCAGTCCAGCCCGAAAAGCTTGTATGCGAAGTCCACCATATCATCGTGCGTATACTTGGCAGATGCGGCTTTGTTCTGCAGCATTTTCCCGAAGAGTACGCTTGTGTTCGGATCCACGCCGTCCGGAGAGACGGGATAGTGCGCGGGAGAGGTGCTCTGCGCGGCGGCGGACTTTCCCCGTGAGGGCGCAGAAGGAGACGCATTCATCTCCGGATAAGAAGGAGTCGCTGCGGCCGGTTCGTCATCGAGTACGACGCCCTTTTTCACCGTGGGATCGTTCTCCGTAAGGATGGCCAGGATCTTGTCGCGGCGGTGCTTTCCGTCGCGCAGCTCGAAGTAGCCGCCGGTATAGTAGCTCATTACGCCCGCACCGAAGCTGTCGCCGAGGGCAATGAGTTCCGCGACGCGGCGGTCGCCGAGATCGTACAGTACGACCTGCACGCCCCACATACGGCTGCCGCCCATAAAGTTGCTGCCGGAAAGCAGCACCGCTACCTGCGGCTTTACGTCGTCCTCCATGTCCAGAGGATCGTCGTCCAGTTCTTCCACTTCCGCCTTGGTGGCGTTGATGGCGCGGCGCAGTGCCTGCGTGAGATCGCGAATGCTGCGCTGTGTGGTGAATTCTACGCTGTCTTGCTTCATTTTTCCCATGGTCTCTTCCTCCGGTCAGAATCTTGTGTTTTGGTCTTTCTTTTTCCCGATGGCCTTTGCCGCAAATATCAGCACGAAAAAGACGACCAGCATGATGAGCATCAGCTTCCAGGTGCGGGAGGCACTGCTTGCGCTGTAGCCCATGATGGTATAGGCGGATGTGGCCGCCGTGAAGCAGTAGACCACGCCGAGGAACGACGTGACGGCAGTGATCTTGCGCGAGGGATAGCCGCTTCGGAAAGCGTCGGCGTAGTTCAGCAGTGCGGAAGAGCCGAACACGACGATCGTCTTGAGCGCGATCCCGAATGAGCTGCTTGTGTGCAGGAAGAGCAGCAGGACGGAGAGGATGATGCCGGCCCAACCCAGAAGATAGAGCATTTTGGCTTTCTTGTCCTTTTCCGCCATGGCGTTCTGCCGCTCGCTGCGCTGCCGATCAGCCTCTTCCATCTGCTTTTTTCTCTCGCGGCTCTGCCGCTCCGCCTCGTCAAAACGCGCCCGGGCGTCCTGTTCGGCCTGTTCTGCGGCGGCGTGCTCTTCCGCCATGTCGTCCAGCACCCGCCGGGCATTGCCCCACTGGTCGCCGAGGCGCAGGGCCTCGCGGGCAAATTTTTCCGCCTGCGTTTCGTCTTTCTGCCGGCTGTAATAGAGGGAGAACGCCATCATGCCGTAGGCACGGCCGCGGGCGTCGTTATCCGAACGGGCGGCGGCCTTGTTTGCCGCATCCCGGAGGGCTTCCCGCTGCTGGCGCAAAAGTGCGGGCGCATTTTCCGCATTGTTGCGGTAAGCGTCGTTTTGCAGCGATTCGAGAACGAAAGCTTTTTCGAGATAGTATTCCGGCACATCGCTGTCGTTGACGATGGCGCGGTTGATATGGCCGAGCGCCGTGCTCATGTCGCCGTTCCGGCGGTAGATCTGAGCGGCGCGGTAATGGAACTCCGAGTCATCGTCGTTGATGCCGTAGCTCATGGCGCGCTCGATCGCCGTCTTGGCAAGATCCGCCTGCCCGGCATCGGAGTATCGGACGGCATCGCCGTACCATTTTTGGAACTGCGCTTTTCTTGCCGCATCGGGATCGTCGGGTTTGCTCTCCTTCGGCGGAGCCGTGAGCTCACGATCGTACTGTGCTTTGCTCGCGTCCGTGGCAAAGATCTTCTTCGCCTGCACGATCAGCGCCAGCTTCTCCGCAGCCAGCTCCGGGCGGGACATTTCGCGCTTATGCCATACGGATTCCAAACGCACCAGCTCCGCCGCGATATCCGCTGCGGAGGCATTTTTATCCAGTTTCAGTTCTTCATAAAAATTTGTCATGCCTGTTTCCTCCTGCTTATTTCTTCGCGGGCCTCGTTACGACGACTTCCGCCGGGCGGATGACTTTGCCGGAGAAGGTGTAGCCCCGGCGGACAACGCCCGTTACCGTCAGAGCGGCAGCATCCGCGCTTTCGTTCACGCGCACAGCCTTGTAGAGCTTTGGATCGAATTCCCGTTTGACTTTGATCAGCTCCAGACCGCGGCGCTGAAGGATCTCGAAGAGCTCGTCGCGCACCGACCCGGAAAATTCATCCTCCGCCCGATCCAGACGGTCCAGCAGCAGGATGAGGTCATACAGGAACGGCTCAAGGAAGGCGAAGTTGGCTGCGTCACTCAGGTTTCGGATGAGTTCGCTTTTCTGCCGGTCCTCCATAAGGCGGCGGGTAAACAGCTCGCGCAGTGCGGCGACTTCCTCCCGAAGCTCCCGAAGGCTTTCCTCATCGTGGGTATATATCACCTGCGGTTCCGGCTTTTCCTGTTCCCCGGCCGCGTTCGGTGAGAATTCCGGTTCCGGGATATTCTCGGGCAGGGGTTCGGTTCCGTCAAAATTCGGCATAGATGCTTCCCCTTCCCTATTCGACATTGGCGCGGCCCACGATGCCGGTGGCTTTGGTGACCTGGTCGGCGGTCAGGTTGGATGCGCGGTCGATCTGGAATGTTCCCAGGCTTCGGTTCGTCACCTTGTCGATGACTTCAATAAACACCATCTGATCCGGGTCATAGGCATAGACGATCTCGACCGGGGATCCCTTCGGATACGGCGGGATGGACAGCGTGCTGCTGCCGATGACCTTGACGAATTCCACATTCTCCTCGTCTCCCTCCGTCACGCGCACCCGAAGGCGAGTCTGGTTATCGTCTACCGTGTAAACTTCCACGGAACGGGTCGTGGGGATCTTGCTGTTGTGCGGGATGACGATGGTGTTCCGCTCCTGTCGGGTGTCGTAGTCGAGCGTGATAACGCCGAGAGACTGGCTGGTGACATCCGATATGGTGATCTTGCTTGTGAAGCGGTCGGCCTCGCTGTCGGCGGCGCGGGCATCTTTTTTCGGTGCGCCTTCGGCGGCGTTGAGATCGAAGGTACCGGCAAAAATCGCCGCACCCTGCGCAACGGCCGTGTCCGGGTCGATTTTGTAGGTGACGGTTTTGCCGGAGATCTCCTCCAGCATCTTTTTGACCATCGGCATGCGGGTGGAGCCGCCCACGACGAGCAGTTCATCGATCTCGGACCAGGAGATATGCTTGTCCGCCATGACCTCTTCCAGAAGGATGCGGGTGCGCTGCATGAGGTCTGCGGTGGCCGCTTCAAATTCGTCCCGCGTGATCTCGATGCGGCAGGTCTTTCCGTTGATGGTGAAGACCGGGCGCGTGCTTTGGACGCTGGAGAGCTGCAGCTTCGCTTTTTCCGCTTTTTCCCGGATCTCGGCGAAGAGCGCATCGTCCTCGTCGTCCAGCTCGATGCCCTGTTCGGACAGCTTGCGCTGGATGAGCTCGGACATTTTCCCGTCAAAGTTATAGCCGCCCAGCGCGTGGTCGCCGCCGGTGGCGATGGTATCGAAGTGGTTGCCTTGGATGTCCATGACCGTCACATCGAAGGTGCCGCCGCCGAGGTCATAGACCAGCACGCGGCTGTTCGCGCCCTTATCCAGACCGAAGGCGATGGCGGCGGCCGTGGGCTCGTTGATCACTGCGAGCACATTCAGCCCCGCAATGGCGCCGGCCTGCTTGGTGGCGGTGCGGCGTGCATCGTCAAAGTACGCCGGTACGGTGATGACCACATCTTTGACTGCCCCCTCGCCGACAAACTGCTCGGCGTCCTTCGCGATCTTGCGCAGAATGAAGGCGGAGAGCATTTCGGGGGTATATTCCTTGCCGCTCGGGCCGATGTGGTTGAACTGCGGCCCGCTCTGTCCCATGCGGCGCTTGATGAACTGCACCACATTGTCCGGGTTGGTGGCTGCGGCGTTTTTGGCGTATTCGCCCACCAGCATATCATCGTCCCCGGAGGGAGTAACGCCGGTGAAGAAGATGACGGAAGGCGTGATATCAAAGCCCTCCATGTTTTTCAGGATCGTGACCTCGTCATTTTGATAGAGCGCAATGGCGCTGTTGGTGGTGCCGAGGTCAATGCCGAAGGCTTTTCTTTCCATAAGAGGTCTCTCCTTTATTTTTCGGTTTGCCGGATGTAGCTTTCGACGCGGGAGCGGAGGGCGGCAAGAGAGCTGTCCGCCGCTGCAAGCGCATTGTTTACCTCATAAAGCGTCGTTACGAGCTTTTGCCCCTCACGTTGATCGCCGAAGCTGCCTTGGACTTTCTGCATGGTGTCGGTCACATAGCCGCGCTCCCGCTCCAGTGCGTCCATCGATTTTTGCGCCCGTTCGGCGAGCGCGGTGAGCTGCTCACGGTATTCCTGCATATTCAATCCGGTTTTTCCTCCGTTGTGTCCAGTTCCCGCGCCGATGTCAGTGCCTCTTTCAGGAGGCTCAAAGCCCGCTCCAGTTCCTCCGACGCCTTGGTACAGAACGCGCTCATCTCTTCATCGGCCCGCAGATATGAGCCTTGCGTAATGTTCAAAACCACAGACGCAGTGCCGCCCAGCTCCTCTTTTTCGTGGCCGACGGCGGTCAGATTGCTTTTCAGGTCGTTGATGATATAGGTCCTGGCGGAGGCCTTGGAATTGTTGACGACTTTCATGTTACTTCTGCGCGCTGCGGATATAGTTATCGCAGGTGCGGCCCAGCGTCTTCATGGCGGCGGCCGCCTGTGTGAGGGAACGGGCCGCGACGCCGACGGCCTGCACCGCCGTCTGCCCGGACTGGCTGCCGCGCACGAGGGCGCCGAGGGCGTTGGCCTGTCCGTTGAGCGCCGTGCCGGCGCTTGCCGCCATGTTGGAGAGCTCTTCCGAGCTTTGCTTTATGGTCTGCAGTGTGCTGACCAGTTCCTGAATGGATGGCATAATGGTTCCTCCTCTATCAGATCATTCTCACCTGGGTGAGTTTTTCTTTCGCTGCGGTGAGCTTTCCGAGCGTGTCGGATACCTGCTGTTTGGTCTGCTGCAGCTGCTGCAGCATTTCCTCGGTGTACTGCTGCGTGCTTCCGGAGAGCTCCGACTGCACCTGCTGCATCACCTGATCCACCTGCGTGTTATAGGCCTGCAGCTTGGCCGCCTGATCGTCGATCTGGCGCTGCGCGGCAGTGACTGCCTGAATGAGCTGCTGTACCATGGACATATTGTTCTCCTCCTTTGAATTTATAATGGCAGCGCGGCACGGTGCCGTCTGCTGTTCTTATGGTTTTAATCCCAGATCTTCGTTCGGAATGCGCTCATGTCCTTCTGCGTCACGGGGGCATACGGAATGAACGGTATCTCGCCGGAAAATTCCACATCATCGATGATGAGGCCCCGGTTGGTCTGCGCCGACCAGCGCACGAAGGGGTTGGTCAGCGACTGGATGCTGCGCTCGTCCATGCGCAGGAACACCTTGGAGTTGAAGGCATCGCTGTTGCCGTAGCCGGAAACCTGTGCCGTATACTTGGAAGATTTCACCCACCAGCCGATGAAGTGGATGCCCTTGGCGGGGCCGGTCTCCACCAGCGTTTTGAGCACGGTCCCCTGACCGTAGGGATCGCTTTCGAATTCCCAGCGGTCCATCATCGAGCCGAATATATAGATGCTGTCCTCCCCCGCGGGCTGCTCGGAGAGCTGCCGGATCGTTTCGGTAAACTGCTCTTTGGGGATGGTTTCCAGAAAGAATCCGGCGTTTTCCATCAGCGCGGCAAACGGCGGATAGCGGCGGTCATAGGGAAGCGCGTCGCCGTCAAAATCGCAGAAGAGGAAGCGGGCGTCGCCCCGCGGGTGCTGTGCGGCCAGAGAAGCCGCCGCGCTCTGCAGAATACCGACGGCCTGATTGCACTCGGCGTCCGGCGTGCCGAATACGGCAATGTTGCGGCCCGGCTCCCGGGGCATCGGCAGTTCCAGCCGCTCCCCGTCGATGGAGATCCTGTCTCCCAGCAGGGCGACCGGAGCTTTGGAAGTTTTCCGCAGGCGAGCGATCTCATCGATGCCCGCCGAAACGGTGATGCGCTTCTCGCTTTCGAATACGAAAGGCGGCTTCGTATAGCTGCGTGCCATCTCCCACATCCGGCGGCGGATCGGGCGAAGGACCGCTTCGTCGGCAAAGGCGATGACCGTTTTGCGGTTTTGCGACAGCTCGCCGTAATCGAGGTTCACCACCGATTCGCGGGGGCGGACATACGCGGCGGCGGCGTTGTTCATGGAGAGGACGGCGCGCGCTTCGGACTCGGAGTTTTTCAGGGCGATGCGGATGGGGATCTGGCTGAAAATGCTGTCCTTGTTTCCGGCAAGAGCCATATTGCCGATCAGCGTCTGCGACGCGAGAATAAAGTGGATGCCCGCGGCGCGGAAGAGGCGGACGGACTTCTCCAGCATCTCCGCGATCTTCTTGCCCTCTCCGTAGGTGTCATCGCCGAACATCATCTGAAATTCATCGATCACCACGACGATGCGGGGCATTTGGATATCCGGATGCTGCCGGCGCAGCTCGCGGATGCTCTTGGCGTTGTGTGCCTTGAGGAGGCTCATGCGGTTTTTGTACTCGTTGAACAGAGAGTTGAGCACCGCGACGCCGAAGCTCACATCGCTTTCCAGTCCGAGCGTGCGCGCATGGGGCAGATAATCATCCTGCCCGATGTTGGAAAAGGCTTTGAATGTGACGCCTTCCTTGAAGTCCAGAAGATACATCTGCAGCTCTTTGGGGGAATAGCGCAGGCAGAGGCTGTGAATGATCACGGAGATGGCGTTGGATTTACCCTGACCGACGGCGCCGGTGATGACCACATTGTGGCGCTGGTTGACCTCGTCTCCGATGGTGATCTCCATGTTGTTCACGCCGTATTTGCCGATGCAGAAGGTCAGCCCGTCCACGCTGCTCTCACGCCACAGATGCTCCATATCGTGCAGTTCGGAAAAGCGGACTACCGGAAGCTGCGCCTTATGAAGGGCCGTCAGGAACGATTCGCAGCTGCCGATGATCTTCTCGGCCGTGGGCGCCGTATAGCTGACTGCGCGGCCTCCCGCTGCCGATACCGTGCCGTTTCCCGGTTCCAGAACCGTGATGTTGGGCGCAAGCGAGGAGACTTTCAGTTCGATCTCCTTGCCGCCGGAGGTCTGATAGGCAATATATGTCGTGGAAATGATGAGGAAAGAGATGCCCGCTGCCGGGCCGCTGCGCAGGAGCAGCGAGAGCAGGGAGAGCAGCTCCTGTCCCGCAAGTCCCATGTCCATGGAGAGGACCACCAGCTTGTAGCCCTCAATGGGGCGCTCGACGGCCTCACGGAATGCGAGCAGCGAATCTTCGCGTCCCTGGATGACATTCTGCACGGCGCGGATCTGCTGCTGCAGATTTTTCAGCTGTTCCGTGAGTTCCTTTTCGTCGTTGATGAATTCCAGAACTTTCGATTCCCCGGCGGACAGAGCCGCGAACGGGGCGAAAACGCCCGAGAGGTCTCCGTCATAGCCCAGTACGGAAAGCTGTCCCGGCGCGGTATGCAAAATTGCCTCGCTGAGGATCGCCCGGGCCAGTCGGTTGACGGACGGATCATAGGTGTTGTTGATCCAGAGATTGCCCCGGCCGATAAAGTCGGCGGTCAGCGGCTGAGGGGTACCGACGGAAAGGCGGCTGTAAACATCCAGAATGTTCGGCATGATGTATCCTCTCCCACGCATATAGTATTCGTCTATTTATATATTATATGGAATTAAAAAAAGCTGCCCCACACAAAAGGGTAGTTTCACGAAACCCTTTTATGTGAGGCGGCCTTGAAATGCATCAGTAGCGCGGCAGAATGAGCCGTTTTTCGACCACATCCACCACGAGCTGGACCGTGCTGCGGAAGCCGGTTTTCTGCAGTATGTTTTTCACATGATACTTTACCGTGTTCGGGGAGAGATACAGCTGCTCGCCGATCTCCTCATAGCGTTTGCCCTGCGCGAGTGCGCGGATCACTTCCAGTTCCCGCTCGGTAAACTCGTCGCTGCGGGCAAGACCGATGCGGACGGTCGGTGTCTGCTCCGGCCAGACGTGCCGGCCTTTCATTGTCCTCTCGCAGATCTCCAGAAGGTCGATATCGCCCTGTTCCTTATACCAGAAGCTGTCGCAGCCGCAATCGCGTGCCTTCTGCAGGAAGGAGTGCTCCGGCATGGAGGACATCATGATGATCTTGATGTTCGGATAGTGCTTCTTGATCTTGGCCGCTGCCGTCAGGCCGGACTCATCGTCCGCCGTGCACACATCCATCAGTATGAGGTCGACCCGCCCGCGCATGCAGGCGATCTCGGCATTCGCCGCATTTTCGATGGCGGCGATCACCGCGTACTCCTGCGAGGCGGCAAGCGTCCGCTCAAACATTTCCCGCGAGATGGCGGAATCTTCTACGATCAGAACATGAACCATGGTTACTCCTTTGGAATGGTCAAAATCAGCGCCACGCCGTCACTGTTGTCGATCTGCATCCGGGCGCCCTCCTGCTCGAGGCGGCGCCGAAGGTTGCCGAGTCCGCCGCCTTCCCGAATGGGTGCGCTGCTCTTCCGGCCGTTGCTGCGGATCTCCGCATGATAGAAATTTCCGATATCGGAAATGTCGACGGTCAGGCAGTCCGCGCCCGCATGGCGGACGGCGTTGGTAAGTGCTTCCCGCACGGCGGCATAGAGAAGCAGCAGCGGCTTGCGTTCCGAAGGCTGCCGTCCGACAAATTGTACACGGCAGCCGATCATCCCCGCTACGCGCGCGAGTTCCTTCTCCGGCGATGTTTCTCCGGCCGTTCGGGGGAATGCCGCGTTCTCCATGTCGCCGATCACATTTCCCCAGGCGGCAAAGAGCCGGTCGGTCTCCGGTGCGGTGCTGTCCTCGGTGAGTGCGCTGCGGCTCATGAGCAGTACGCGGCCGAACTCATCGTGAATGCGGATCTTGGCTTCCAGTATCTCTTTATCCAGATTGTTCTGCACGATGCTGCGCAGCAGATCCCGCTGCCGCTCATGCACCTTTTCCTC
>CAZKGZ010000023.1:10866-13168 GCA_964552365.1 uncultured Oscillospiraceae bacterium
GCAAAGCACAGTCCGCCCGGATATGTGTCAATGGCTTCCCGAATGGCGCGGTTCACCGCCATGCGCTTCCGAATACTCTCAAACATCGCCGTTTTCCTCCGTCATGCGCACGCAAAGGCCGCCGTCGATCCGGCTTTGCTCCGTCCGGCAGCCTTCCGGCGGGGGCAGCTCATCCGCTGTCGGGGAAAACGGCTCGGAGCAGTCCGAGAGGCGGAGGCAGACAGCTCCGTTTTCGGCCTCTATGACTGCCCTCTTTGCAGAGAAGCATGCCGTCTCCAGCAGATGTTCGAACATGTCAAAAGCATAGATGGAGAACTCCGCGCCGAAATCACAGCCGCTCTCCCAGGTAAGAGACGCATCCGTTCCGACGAGCTTCAGTGCCGATACCATGTCCTGAAAGCTCAGACGCAGATCCTCTCCGCTCACCCGGCCGCTGTCTTTTTCGATCAGCCGAAGGTTGCAGCGCCGCTTCACATAGGTCCCCAGCACGACGAGTTGGCAGAGCAGCGCCCGGCTGTCCCCTTCCGGCCGGTATTTTTTGACGATCTCGCCCATCCGGCGCAGTTCCCCATGCACTTCGGCGGTAAGCGCGTCGTAAATGCGGTTTTTCGCCTGAAGTCCGGCTTCCCGATTGCGGGTATTCAGTTCCTCCGTCAGGAGGATGCCCTCCTGCGCCAGTGCTTCCGCGCTCCGGTTCAGCTCTTCGATCGCCGCCTGCAGAGCGGAAACATCCTGCGTCCAGAAAAATTCCGCATCCGTTACCGGATGGACATGCAGTTCTTTTCCCGGGAGCAGTGTCAGGAACTGCGAGCCGTGAAGGCCGCGCAGACGGGAGACGGGGATCTCCTCGGCGTTTTTCGAAAGGAGTCGGCTGTCATCGTCAAAGAGAAGCTGGAAGCCGAGCGTGGCGTTCTCAAAGATATCCCGATAGTTCGAGTTCACCGGTACCAGGCCGACATAGATGTAGACTTCCCATGTGAGGACTTCCGCATAATAGAGTTTGGCATAAAGTTCCAGCACTTCCATTCCGGCAATGGCCGGGATGATCTGAAGCGAAACAACGAAGTACTCAAAGGAAAATGCCAGCAGGAGGAGCGGCTCAAAGAACGGAAGGAGCCAGCGCAGCCGGGCCGTGCGTGCGAGATGGCGGTTGCGGCGGAAAATCACCAGGATGCGGATCAC
This sequence comes from uncultured Oscillospiraceae bacterium, assembly GCA_964552365.1. Taxonomy (GTDB): domain Bacteria; phylum Bacillota; class Clostridia; order Oscillospirales; family Oscillospiraceae; genus Apopatocola. The sequence goes on from CAZKGZ010000023.1 coordinate 12,049, forward strand.
CACCAGTGCCAGCGCGATGCCGCACATGATAAAGGTCCCGATATACGGATGGAATTCCAGATTCGGTTGGCTCTCCTCCGGTACGATATAGCAGATAAAGTGCCGCTGCTCGTCCGTCACGAAAAGGAATGTCATCACCAGCACCGGGATCAGCAGCAGGTACCACCGTTTCGGGAAACGATAGCTGTCCGCCCGTCCGAGGCCGAGGGCTGCATACAGTCCGAGGAGCACGATGGGCAGCAGCGTCGCTCCGACATAAAAGCCGCTGATGCGCATGAGCAGGATATGATCTGCAAGAAATGTGTCCTGCAGGAAGCGGATCGTCATGCCGAGAAACATGACGACGGCTTCGAGCAGCAGGAATACCCGCATGCTGCGCTGCGTGACGCGCAGGCGGACAGACACGCCCCAGACGCACAGCAGGAAGCAGTAGCAGGCGTAAAGAATGTATGTGCGGAACACATCGTTCGGCCAGAAGCGGAGACTCAGCTGCCGATACAGAGAAACGAAAAAAAGGAGAAGGAAGCACAGGATGTTCGTTCGTATCTGCTTGCGCTGTACCGTCACACCGATGCCTCCTCTCCGCCTATTGTACTGCTATAACGCTTTATTATAGCATTTTATGTCTGTTCCGCACTACCCGAAGGGATAGTTTTTTCCTCATCCGGCTCTGCAGCTTCAGTATATATGCTTCGGGCGTTTTTTGTCAAATCGCACCCGCTGAGCAGGGCATGCCGGACGGCGGCGTATACAGGCGGTGCAAAAATTCTTGCTGCGGGGTTGCATATGCGGGGTGGATTGGGTATAATAGGCTTGTATTTTTGTGCGGAGGTAGTTTCTCTACATGGAAAAAAGCGAATCGGAATATAACCGCAGAGACGGTGCTTCACGGCCGCCGCGCGGGGCGTCTTCGTACGGGGCGGATGGTACGGTGTTTACCGAGATCCCCGCGGACAGTCTGCGCCGCACGGGCAGCACAGAACGAAGCACATCGTCATCTTATAACTCTTACTATAATAATACGAATGCGCAGAGGACACCGGGCGGCACGGCTCCGCGGCAGACCTCAGGCCGCACGCCGCAGAGCACGGCTCGTCCGGCATCGGATGCAGGCCGCAGT
>CAZKGZ010000024.1:0-1763 GCA_964552365.1 uncultured Oscillospiraceae bacterium
GCGGTCGAGCTTGGCGCGGTTGGCGGTGAGGATCTCTTTGGCCTTTTCGTGCTGCGTGCGGACGAGCTCTACGACCTTGTCGTCGATGACCTTCTGCGTATCGGCAGAGCACGCGAGCGAGGCGTCGCCGCCGAGGTACTGGTTGTTCACCGTTTCGAGGGCGACCATGTCGAAATCGTCGCTCATGCCGTAGCGCGTGATCATGGCGCGGGCGAGCTTGGTGGCCTGCTCGATGTCGTTCGAAGCGCCGGTCGTGATCTCGCCGAAGGCGACTTCCTCGGCAGCGCGGCCGCCGGTGAGCGTGGCGATCTTGTTTTCGATCTCCTCTTTGGTCATGAGGTACTTGTCGCCGGTCTCGACCTGCATCGTGTAGCCGAGAGCGCCGGAGGTGCGCGGAATGATGGTGATCTTCTGCACGGGCGCGGAGTGCGACTGGAGCGCCGCAACGAGCGCGTGGCCGATCTCGTGGTACGCCACGACCTTCTTCTCCTTGTCGGAGAGGACGGCGTTTTTCTTCTGGTAGCCCGCGATGACGACTTCGATGCTCTCCTCGAGGTCCGCTTCGTTCACGATGGTGCGGCCGCTGCGGACGGCGCGGAGCGCGGCTTCGTTGATGATGTTGGCAAGCTCTGCACCCGAGGCACCGGACGCCATGCGCGCGATGGTGTGGAAATCGACATCCTCGGCGAGCTTGATCTTGCGGGCATGGACTTTCAGTATTGCCTCACGGCCGGCGAGGTCGGGCAGCTCCACGGGCACGCGGCGGTCGAAGCGGCCGGGGCGCGTGAGCGCGGGGTCGAGGGATTCGGGGCGGTTCGTGGCGGCGAGGATGATGACGCCGTTGTTGCTCTCGAAGCCGTCCATTTCGGTGAGGAGCTGGTTGAGCGTCTGCTCGCGCTCGTCGTTGCCGCCCATCGTGCCGCCGCTGCGCTTCTGGCCGATGGCGTCGATCTCATCGATGAACACGATGCACGGGGCTTTTTCCTTGGCCTGACTGAAGAGGTCGCGCACCTTGGATGCGCCCATGCCGACGAACATCTCCACGAATTCCGAGCCGGAGATGGAGAAGAACGGCACGTTGGATTCGCCGGCGACGGCCTTGGCGAGCATGGTCTTGCCGGTTCCCGGAGGGCCTACGAGAAGGATGCCCTTGGGCATCGATGCGCCGACCTCGGTGTACTTGGAGGGGTTGTGGAGATAGTCCACGATCTCGGCGAGGTTTTCCTTGGCCTCGTCCTCGCCCGCGACATCGTCAAAGCGGATGCCCTGCGTGGACTGCACATAGATCTTCGCGTTGCTGTTTCCCATGCCGAACGACATGGCGTTCTTGCCGCCGAACTGGTTCATCAGCTTTTTGCGCATGAACTGTCCGAAAATGAAGAAAATGATGAGCGGCAGGATGAGCGTGAGGAGATAGACGAGCACCGGCGAGGTGGTCTGCTCAATGTCCTTGGCAAACTCCGCGCCGCAGTCGTAGAGACGCTGCGTGAGCTCGGGGTCATACATGACGCCGGTATAGTAGATGGTGCCGGTGTCCTTGTCGGTGAATACGATCTCCGAATCGCTCACATCGACTTTGCCGATCTTCTTCTCATCGATCATGCGCATGAAGGTGCTGTAGTCCGTCTCAACGACCTGCTGCCGGTTGAGGAGCGGGGCTACGAATACATTGAAAAGGACGAGCAGGATGAGCGTGATGGTATAGTAGTAGATCAGCGGTTTCTTGGGGTTTTTGACTTCTTTCATACGATCGACTCCTTATA
>CAZKGZ010000024.1:1863-12824 GCA_964552365.1 uncultured Oscillospiraceae bacterium
ACCGATTTTCATCGGATCGCGCGGCATTCGAGGTAATAGCGCTTGTCGCGCGCGTTGCCCATGGAAAAACTCTTTTTCGGCAGAGCGCCGTTTTTGAGGACGGAGAGGAAAAGGCCGGATTTTTCGACCGGCGGGAGGAGTACGGCAGCACAGTTCGGCTTCTCGCCGAGCGTGCGGGCGGTGTCGTCACCGTGGATGTAGTCGACGGTGCCGCCGTGCGCTGCGATGTAGCTGCGGCAGAAGCTCTCGGCAGCCGCCACGCGCTCGCCGAGCGTTTTGTCCGCGCTCTCCCATTCCGCGCGGTGCGCCGCGAGCTCTGCGGGGAAAGCGGCGGTGTCCGTATCGAAAATGACGCGGTGGATGGGCTCGAAGTCGAGCGACGGCTCGTGGATGTTCTCGAGCTCCACAAGGGCGAAGCGGGCGGGATCGGCGGCGCGCTCGCTCTCCGGCAGCGTCTCGCGTTTTTCTTCCCAGAAGCGCTTGGCCGCGGCGAGGGAGTGGTTGCCGTCGCCCACGGCGAAGGTGAGCTTGCCGTTATCGGCGGCCGCGCCGTATTTCTCGCGCTGGAGCGCGGCATTATCGAGCGCATCGAGCGCCGACTGCACGGCGGTCTTTGCTTCGCCGCTCACGCGCCAGCCGGCAATGTGGCCGCCGCCGAGCATCAGGTCAAAATCGTAGAGCTTCTCGAGAGAGGCCTTCTGCTTCTCCGCGGCGGAGAGCACGCTGTCGGTGCGGTCGTCCATGAGAAGCAGAGTGTGCGGCATTTCGAGCGGGGCGCCGCGGCGGATCTTCACGCGCGGCGGGAGGCGCTCCTCGACCGTGCCTTCGGTGGAGCGGACGGGGGCGGTATGACCGCCCGAGAAATCGTACTGCTCAAGGTCGAGCGCCGCCACGAGGCCGCGGCGGATGCGCCCGTCGGGCAGGGTGCGCTCGACATAGATGAAGCTCTCGGGTATGGTGCGGAAAACGTCCTCCGCAAGGTATTTTTTCATGGTCTCCGCGATGCGCTCGTCCGCACCGTCGGCGCGGGCCGTGTGCAGCCACGCTTCGGGGAGCATAAGGGAGAGGGCACTCGGCTTCCCGGCGGCGCGCTTTTCCGCCTCCGCCCAATACTCGGGCTCGGATGTGAACTGATCGCACGCGATCACGCTCCACGCGCCCATGTCCTCCGTGCGGGGCAGCAGTATGTCGGTGCTGTTTACGATGTGCATATCGGTTGCCTCCAAAGATAACATTAAAAACAATTAAACCGGATGACTGTATATTACAATCTTCCGGTTTAAATGTAAACAAAGGAATTGTTAATATTTAAGGAAAAAGCTGAAGAAAATCAGGTGCCGAGGTAGGCTTTCTTCACATCCTCGTTGGTGAGGAGCTCCTTGCCGGTGCCGGACATGGTGATGCGGCCGGTCTCCATGACGAAGGCGGAATCCGCGACCTTGAGCGCCATGTTGGCGTTCTGCTCGATGAGCAGGATGGACACGCCCTGATGGTTGATCTGGCGGATGATATCGAAGATGTCGCGCACCACGAGCGGCGCGAGGCCGAGGGACGGCTCGTCCATCATGATGAGCTTCGGGCGCGCCATCAGCGCACGGCCCACGGCGAGCATCTGCTGTTCGCCGCCGGAGAGCGTGCCGCCCGCCTGCCACGAGCGCTCGCGCAGACGCGGGAAGAGGTCATAGACCCACTGGATGTCGCCGGAGATGTCATCATGGCGGAGATACGCGCCGACCTTGAGGTTTTCGAGGACGGTGAGGTCCGGGAAAATGTGGCGGCCTTCGGGGACGAGCGTGACGCCCTTTTTCACGATGACGGTGGGGTCGCGGCCGGTGATGTTGTCGCCGCGGAAATTGATGGTGCCCTTCGAGGGCTTTACAAGGCCGGCGATGGAGCGCAGCGTGGAGCTTTTGCCTGCGCCGTTCGCGCCGATGAGCGTGACGATCTCGCCCTCATGCACATCGAAGGAAATGCCCTTCACGGCTTCGATGCCGCCGTAGTGCACGCAAAGATCTTTCACGGAAAGGATCACATCGCTCATTCTTCCGCCACCCCCAAATATGCGTCGATAACTTTCGGGTCGCTCTGCACAACGGCCGGCGTACCCTCCGAGATGAGCTTGCCGAAATCCACGACATAGATGCGGTCGGAGAATTTCATGACGAGCTCCATGTGATGCTCGATCATCAGAATGGTGAGATCGTATTTTTCCTTGATCTGCACGATGAACCGGCCGAGCTCTTCGGTCTCCTGCGGGTTCATGCCGGCGGCCGGCTCGTCGAGGAGAAGGAGCTTCGGGTTCGTGGCCAGCGCGCGGGCGATCTCCAGACGGCGCTGCAGGCCGTACGGCAGCGAGGTGGCGAGCTCATTGCGGAACTCCACGAGGTTCTGCTCCTCGAGAAGCTCCATCGTCTCGCGCTTCATGCGCTGCTCTTCGGCGGCGCTGATGCGGAGCGTCGCGCTGAAAACGTTCTGCTTGGCGCGCATGTGCTTGGCCGTGAGGACGTTTTCGAATACCGTCATGGACTTCCACAGACGGATGTTCTGGAATGTGCGGGCGATGCCGAGCTTGGTGATGGCATCGGGCGAGGGCGTGATGATCTTCTCGCCGAGGTACTTTTCGGCGTTCTGGCCCTCATAGAGCTTCTGCATTTTGCCGGTGGGATGCGCGGAGACCATCAGCTGATCTTCAAAGAAGATCTTGCCGTTCGTCGGGCGGTACACGCCGGTCACGCAGTTGAAGGCCGTCGTTTTGCCGGCGCCGTTCGGGCCGATGAGGGCGACGATCTCGCCCTTGTCCACATGCAGAGAGAGGTTATTGACCGCTACGACGCCGCCGAACTGCATGGTGACGTCTTCCATGCGGAGCATAGAACTTTCACTCATGGTCTTCACCTCCGACTGCCTTCTTTTTGGCGGGGATCAGTTTCTTTATGTATTCCGTGATCTTGCCGAAGTCGATCTCCTTGTCGCCCATGATGCCCTTGGAGAAGAAGAGCACGATGACCATGATGATGACGGAGAAGACGACCTTGCGGAAGCCGTCGCGGAAGAAGGAGACCTCGAGGCCGAAGAACTCGCCGCTGTCGAGGAAGCGGAGCCACCATTCGTTGCACGCGATGTACAGGAAGGAGGCGATGCAGCTGCCGGAGATGGAGCCGATGCCGCCGATGACGACGATGAGGAGGATCTCATAGGTCATGGCCGACTTGAAGGGAGCCGCCTGCACGGTCGTCTGGTACATGGCGAGCAGAGCGCCGCCGACGCCGGCAAAGAAGCTCGAGATGACGAACGAGAGCATTTTGTGCTTGAAGAGGTTGATGCCCATCGCTTCCGCGGCGACCTCGTCATCGCGGATGGCCTTAAAGGCGCGGCCGTACGAGGAGTTGATGAGAAGGACGATGAGGAAAATGCACAGCGTTGCGATGAGGAACGGGAAGATGGTGGTGAACTTGAGCGTCACATTGCCGAACACGAGCTTCATATCGGAGAAGTTCGTGTACTTGCGCAGGAGGTTGGAGCCGTTCGTCACCTTGCCGAGGCCGTTCCACTGGAAGAGGGCGCGGATGATCTCGGCAAAGCCGAGCGTGGCGATGGCGAGGTAGTCGGACTTGAGACGCAGCACGGGGATGCCGATGAGAGCGGCAAAGGCGGCGGCGACAAGGCCGGCGATGATGATGCAGATGAGGACGCCGAGGAGCGTGCCGAGGTTCTGCCCGAGCGCATTGGAGAGCAGCTCGGGAATGGAGAAGCGGATGATGCCGCCGTCAAAGTACTGATACACGACCTCGTGCTGGTCGGCGGGGATGGAGAAGATGGAGTAGGCGTACGCGCCGAGGAGAAGGAAGCCCGCCTGTCCGAGAGAGAAGAGTCCCGTGAAGCCGTTGAGCAGGTTCATGGATACGCAGATGAGCGAATAGATGGCGCCTTTTTTCAGCACCGGGATGAGCATGAGCGTGAAGCTCGTGGAAGGCAGGAAGTTATCGAGAATGTAGAGGAAAACATACAGTGCGGCGAGCAGAATGATGCCCGTGTAGTTTTTCTTCTCGGAGGGTGCTTTCAGTGTTTTTCCCATAGTGCACCTCCTCAGACTTTATCGGTGGCCGACTCGCCGAAAATGCCGGTGGGCTTGACGAGAAGGACAACGATCAGCAGGACAAAGGTGAAGGCGTCGGAGAAGATGGTCCAGCCGGAGCCCAGGCCTTTGATAAGGTTTTCGCAGATGCCGATGATGAACGCGCCGATGACCGCGCCGGGGATGGAGCCGATGCCGCCGAACACCGCCGCGACGAACGCCTTGAGTCCGGGCATGGAGCCGGAGGTCGGGGTGACGGAGGGGTAGTTCGTAAAGTAGAGCAGCGAGCCGATGGCGGCGAGGAAGCAGCCGATGACGAACGTCATGGAAATGACGGAGTTGATCTTGATGCCCATGAGCTGCGAGGTCTCAAAGTCCTTGGCGACGGCGCGCATGGCCATGCCGATCTTCGTGTGCTTGATAAAGAGGGAGAGGACGATGACGAGGACCAGCGTGAGGATGGGGGTCACAACGGTGACGACCTTCGTGGTGGCGCCGAAGATGGTGATGCTCTCCGAGATCCACGGAAGCGTGGGATAGATCTTCGCAAGGCCGCCGGTGAAGTAGAGCGCGCAGTTCTGCAGCAGGTAGCTCACGCCGATGGCCGAGATCATGACCGACATACGCGGTGCCGAGCGGAGCGGCTTATACGCAACGCGCTCGATGAGGTAGCCGAGAATGACCGTGGAGATGAGCACGATGGGAACGGAAACATACATGGGCAGCGAGGCGCTCGCGTAGACCATGACAAGACCCGCTACCATGAAAACATCGCCGTGGGCGAAGTTGATAAGACGCAGGATGCCGTAGACCATCGTGTAGCCGATGGCGATGAGCGCATACTGTCCGCCGACGGAAATGCCGGCGAGTATGTACGGCAGGTTGGTTTGGAAAAATTCAGCCATGAGAAGGCCTCCGATCGATGATGTCCCAAGCGCATAAGTCTGCCCCGAATCCGCGGGGCACATGTATGCGCTTGATAATTGGGGAAAGCGGGGGCACGATGTACCCCCGCTTGAATACAGGCAATGAAAATCGGGAATCAGGCAACGTGCTGGCTGGCGACGAAGTCCCAAACGTAATCGGTGGTGTTGGCGCGCTTGATGAATGCGGTGTCGCGGATGGCGTCGCCCGTCTCATCGAACGCGATGCTGCCGGATACGCCGGTGTAGGTCACGCTCGGAAGAGCGGCCATAACGGCGGAGGGATCGGTGCTGCCGGCGGCCTTGAGAGCCTCGAGAGCCACATAGTAGGCATCATAGCCCATGACGGTGACGGCTGCGATCATATCGTTGCCGCCGTTGTTGGCGAGAGCATCGGCATCGCTGTTCATCCATTCCTTGATGCCGGCTTCAAAGTCGGGGTCGCCGCCTTCGGCATAGAAGGTGGAAACGCTGACGGAAAGGTCGGTGCCCTGGGTGGCTTCGAGAACGACGTTGGAGTCCCAGGTGTCGGGAGCGCAGATGGGGATGTTGATGCCCTGTGCGGCGGACTGCTCAACGATGAGCTGTGCATAGCTGATGGAGGTAGGAGCAAAGATGACTTCGGCTCCGGCGTTCTTGGCGTTGTTCAGGTAGGAGGTGAAGTCGGCGTTGCCTTCGGGGAAGGACTCGGTGATGACGGTCATGCCGAGCGCTTCGGCAGCTTCCTTGAAGTAGTTGATGAGGCCCTGGTCATAGTCGTTGCCGAGCTGGCCGAGGCAGTAGGCGACGGTGGCGCCGAGCTCATCGTGCGCGTAGTTGGCCTGAACGGTGCCCTGGAAGGGATCGAGGAAGCAGATGCGGAAGTAGTGGCTGTTGCCCTCGGTGACCTGCGGGTTGGTGCAGGTGACGCCGATGCAGGGGATGTTGGCCTCGGCGAAGGTATCGGAACCGGCGATGGCGACGCTGGAGCCGTAGGAGCCGAGAACGATGGACACGCCCGAGGACACCAGCTTGGTGGCGGCGGACACGGCCTTGTCGTTGGAGGACTCGTTATCGGAGATCACGAGCTCGACCTGATAGGTCTTGCCGCCGATCTCAACGGTCGGGGTGACGGAGTTTGCATACTGCATGCCGAGAACTTCCTGCTTGCCGCCGGCGCCGTTGTCGCCGGACAGAGGCTCGTAGACGCCGATCTTAACGACATCGGCATCGGAAGAAGAGCTGCTCGAAGCGGAGCTGCCGCAGCCGGCGAGCATCGCGCAGAGCATGCATGCGCAGAGCAGAACGGATAGAAGCTTTTTCATTTTCTTTACCTCTCCTTTGGATCATTTTTCGTCCGCGTGGTGCGGACAATTGTTTTTCCAAATTTAATATGACGGTAGTATAATCCTCACAGAGGGAAAATGCAAGCTTTTTTTCGCCGAATTCGCAAAATTATCGCACACTCTCTTTGTTAATATACACAAAATCCGTTATCCGACAGAGGAATTATCGCTCCGCGGGCAGTAGATCGGGGTAAATCGGTAATCTTCGTCCGCCGCCTGTGCCGAAAGATCCCTGCGGCCGAGCACGAAAAAGTCGTGCGCGCGGCTCGTGAGAGAGAAAATGTACTGTGCGCGCGCACTCTCGTCCTTGATGCGCGAACTTTTGACGATGACCGGAAGCGAGGCGGCCGTTTTCATTTCCCGAAGGAGCGCGGCTCCCCGCTCATCGAAGGCGAGGGCGCGGATATAGGGCGGCACGCCGTCGGCATCGCCCGCACGAACGCCGAGCGCCGCACACAGGAGCATGCGCCGCAGCCGCGCGTGGGCATAGCGTTTGGATTTGGCGGCGTCCGCCATTTCCTCTATGGAGCCGCCGGTGCGGGAGGCCTCGTACAGGCGATAGTGCAGCCCCTCCCCCGCGTCCGGCACGGCGGCGAAGTCTTCGGGCGTTTTCTCGCGCAGACGCGAGAGGTAAGCCATGCGAAGGCTCTCCGGCGGCACATAGCCGCGCCCGGCGGCATCTGCCTGTGCGAGGACGCTCCGCGCCGCTTCCGGTATGCTCTCGGCAATGCTGCCGCCCTCTCGAAGAACGGCGCGCAGAGCCGAGGCGCTCCCCGCGCCGTCGTGCTCGGAGCCGGTGCGCTGAACGGGATAATAATTAAATGTACAGCCGAGGCGTTTTGCTGCGCGGATGTACTCCGTGCCGAGCAGGTCGTTCGGCGTATCGAGCACGCGGGCGGCCTCGCCGAGCATCTCGTGCGCGGCTTCGGCACGCGCCGGGGCAAACGCCCTGCCGTCCGCGAGCTTTGCTTTCAGGAGAGCGGAAAATTCGTCCGTTTCGAGGGCGGACGCCGTTTTCTCAAGTGAGGTGAGATCCGCGCTCTCGCTCCCGAAGGAGATCGTGTCCACGACGCCGGCCGCGGCGAGCAGTCCCACGCCGCCGCGCGCGAAGCCCTCGGCGGAAGCGATGCACCACGGCAGCGGCAGCTCGAGCACGAGCGACACGCCGCAGCGCACCGCCGCCTCCGCGCGGGTGAATTTATCGTACGCCGCCGCCTCGCCGCGCTGCACGAAGTCCCCGGACAGCACGGCTGTGATGGGTGTGTCCGCGCCGTATTTTTCCCGGATTTTTTCGATCTGGTACTGATGACCGAAGTGAAAAGGGTTATATTCCGCTGTGATGCCGACCGATCTCATACAATATTATCCTTTATTGAACGATTTGGTATTGCTTTTTTGAGAAAAGCAAGCTAAAATAGGGTGTTGCAAAGAATGGGACTGGCCCTGCCCTGTCCCAATGATACCCCGACGCAAGAAGAATTTCAACATGGAAAGGAACAATTTCAAATGAAGGTTTTGGTTATCAATGCCGGCAGCTCCTCTCTCAAGTACCAGCTCATCGACATGGACAACGAGTCCCTGCTCGCCAAAGGTCTTTGCGAGCGCATCGGCATTGACGGTCGCCTGACCCACAAGCCCCAGAACGGCAAGCCCGTTTTCGAAGCGGACATCGCCTTCCCCACCCATAAGGAAGCCATTGAGGCCGTTCTCGAGAAGCTGACCAGCAAGGAATACGGCGTTGTCGAGACCATGGCGGAGATCGGCGCTGTCGGTCACCGCGTGCTCCACGGCGGCATTGAATTCACCGAGTCCTGCATCGTCGACGATGCCTGCGAAGCCGCCATCAAGCGCTGCTTCCCGCTCGGACCTCTGCACAACCCCGCCAACCTCATGGGCATCAAGGCCTGCCAGGCGGCTATGCCCGGTGTGCCGCAGGTCGCCGTGTTCGACACCTCCTTCGGCATGTCCATGGCTCCCGAAGCGTACATCTACGCCATTCCTTACGAGTACTACGAGAAGGACTCCGTCCGCCGCTACGGCTTCCACGGCACTTCCCACCGTTTCGTGTCCGCCCGCGCCTGCGAGATCATGGGCAAGAAGGGCACCCGCGTCATCAACTGCCACCTCGGCAACGGCTCCTCCGTTTCCGCGAGCATCGACGGCAAGTGCGTTGACACCTCCATGGGCCTCACGCCTCTGGAAGGTCTGCCGATGGGCACCCGCTCCGGCAACCTCGACCCCGCCATCCTGCAGTTCCTTATGAATAAGTACGGCTTCAGCGCCGACGAGATGAACAACATCCTCAACAAGAAGTCCGGCGTGCTCGGCATCTCCGGTGTCAGCTCCGACTTCCGCGATCTCGACAAGGCCGCCGCGGAAGGCAACGAGCGCGCCCGTCTCGCCCTCGACAAGTTCGCCTACGAAGTCCGCAAGTACATCGGCTCCTATGCTGCCGCCATGGGCGGTGTCGACATTCTGACCTTCACGGCCGGTGTCGGCGAGAACTCCCCCTCCATGCGCGAGAGCATCTGCAAGGGCCTCGAGTTCCTCGGCATCCACATCGATCCCGAGAAGAACAACGTCCGCGGCAAGGAAGTCGACATCTCCGCCGCCGACAGCAGCGTGAAGGTGTACATCATCCCCACCAACGAGGAACTGATGATCGCCCGCGACACGCTCGCCCTCGTGACGAAGTAATTTTCTTTTGCATCCCATTATGTCCCCGGTTTCCCCCGGGGACATTTTTTTACCGCTGACTTTGGGAGGAATTTCTATGCACGGAAAAGGAAAACACATCCGCCGCTCCTTTGCGGCTGTGCTCTCGGCGCTGCTGCTCGCGGTGTGCGCCGTGCCGGTGCAGGCGGGCGAGGATGCGGATGAGACGGAGCTGAAGTTTGACGAGAACGGCGAATTTCGCATTCTGATCGTTGCGGACACGCAGGACACGGCAAAGCCCCGGGAGGCGATGCTCAAGCTGCTGAATGCCTCGCTCGATGCCGCCGAGCCGGATCTCGTCGTGTTCACCGGCGACCAGGTGCACGGCCCCTCGGTGCGCACGGAAGCGGCGATGGAGAAGGCGCTCGATGCGATCCTCTCCCCCGTTGTCGAGCGCGGCATCCCCTTTGCCGCCGTATTCGGCAACCACGACGACGAGGGCGGCGTGAGCAAGGAGACACAGCTGGCCATATACCAAAGCTGCCCCGGCTGCCTTACGGTCGCAGGCGAGGAGATGAGCGGCGTCGGAAACTACAACCTGCTCGTTTCCTCCTCGGACGGGGAGCGGCCGGTCGTAAACCTCTGGTTCATCGACAGCGGCACCTACGATGAGAGCGGCGCATCGAAATACGCCCGCGTGGAGCAGGATCAGGTCGACTGGTACACGGAAACGGAAGCCGCGCTCGAGGCGGAGTACGGCGAGCAGATCCCCGCCTACCTTTTCCAGCACATCATTTTCCCCGAGATCTACGACATGCTCGAGGAAGTGCCCGCGTCCGGGAAGAACGAGGACGGCGTCGTGGAAGGGTTTTCGAGCCATGCGGGACACTATTATAAATTGGGTGACAACTTTACCGCCGGGCATCTCGGCGAAGCGCCCTGCCCCACGGATCTCGAGAGCACGGAGTTCGACACCATGTGCGAGACCGGCGACATCGTCGCGGCTTTCTTCGGACACGACCATGTGAACGATTTTGCGGGGAGCTATCGCGGCATCGACATCGTGAACACCTCCGGTGTCGGGTTCTATATCTACGGCGACAGGGAATACCACGGCACGCGGCTCATCGTTCTGCACGAGGACGCGCCGGAGGAATACGAAACGCAGATGCTCTACTATAAGGACATCGTTTCCGACCCGCTCCCCGGCGGGCTTGTCGCCAAGCAGGGAAAATATGTGCAGAGCATCATTCTGCTCGGCGTCGGCGCGGTGATCGTGCTCGTCGGCGGCGGCATCTTCGTCGGCGTGCGCATCGCAAAGCGCAAGAAGAAGCACTGAACGGAAAGGGAGTTTATCATCATGCTGCTCATTAAAAACGGAAATATAAAGCCCATCGTGGGCGATGAGATCCCCGATGGTGAGATCCTGGTCGGCGATGACGGAAAGATCCTCGCGCTGGGCAAAGGTCTGGATGCCCCCGAAGGGACGGAGATCATTGATGCCGAGGGGCGGCTCGTGACGCCCGGATGCGTCGAAGCGCACTGCCACATCGGGCTGGACAACGAAGCGGTCGGCTGGGAAGGCGCGGACGAAAACGAGATCACCGATCCCATCACGCCGCAGCTGCGCGCCATCGATTCCATCTACCCGCAGGACGAGGCGTTCGGTCAGGCACTGCGCGGCGGCGTGACGACCGCGTGCACGGGGCCGGGCAGTGCGAACGTGGTCGGCGGCACCTTTGCCGTCATCAAGCTTGCCGGAAAGCGCGCGGACGACATGATCCTCAAAGACCCCGCCGCCATGAAAGCGGCGTTCGGCGAGAACCCCAAGCGGTGCTACGGCAAAAGCGGGAGCAAAGCGCCGATGACGCGCATGGGCGTGGCGGCACTGCTGCGCGATCTTCTGATGCGCACGAAGAAATATGCCGAGGACAAGGCCGGAGAGAAGCCGCCCGCGTACGACGCGAAGCTCGAGGCCATGCT
>CAZKGZ010000025.1:0-12256 GCA_964552365.1 uncultured Oscillospiraceae bacterium
CGCATCTGCCGGCCAGGCCGCCAAAAAGATCGCGCTGGAGCGCAATGCCGGCTGACGCATTCCTCAAGGACAGTGTTGGGGGACACGGTCCTTATCGGAAACAAGTCAACAAAATAAGCAAGGCCCACAGGCGAATTTTCGTCTGTGGGCTTTGGGCAACACCGCGCTATTTGTCCGCAGTGCTGTCGTAAAAGTATGAACGCCTGTGCACATAGGAGTCACTTATGAACGATATTGCATTTACCGTGCTCGGCAAAAAGGAGACCCTGCATACGGATGCCGAGAAGACATGGATGGAAGCGCTGAAAGAGAACGGCATCTATCTCGACGCACCCTGCGGCGGCCACGGAAGCTGCGGCAAATGCCGCATCACCGTAAACGGTGAGGAAGTCCTCGCCTGCCAGACAAAGGCTGCGGCGGACGCCGTGATCGAGCTTCCCGAACATCATGCAAACAAGATCCTCTCCGCCGGACAGTCCGCGTCGCTTCAGGCGGACGGCGCAGCGAAATATGCGCTTGCCTTCGACCTCGGCACGACGACGGTCGTCGCCTGCCTGCGCGACGGCGTGAACGGCAGACTGCTCGCGCAGAGAAGCTGCCTCAACCCGCAGACGCAGTACGGCGCGGATGTGATCTCGCGCATCGAGTACGCGCAGGCAAACGGGGGAGAGCCTCTGGCAGACTGCGTCCGCCGGGCACTCGATTCCCTCGCCGTGCAGTGCGCGAAGGACGCCGGGATCGATACGGCGCAGATCGGTATGGTCTGCATTGTCGGCAACACGGCCATGCACCACCTTCTGCTCGCCCTTGATACGACGCCGCTCATCACCCCGCCCTATATGCCCTCCGTCTCTGCGGCCATAGAGGAGAATAATGCCTCCCGGCTGCTGCCTTCGTGTACGAACGCCAAACTGCGCGTTCTGCCGAATATCGCGGGCTTTGTCGGGGCGGATACCGTCGGATGCCTGTGCGCCGTCCGCTTTGACGAGATCGAGAAGCTGACGCTGCTCATCGATATCGGCACGAATGGCGAAATGGTGCTCGGCAGCAAAGCGCGCCGCGTGGCGTGCTCCACAGCCGCCGGCCCCGCCTTTGAGGGCGCGAAGATATCCTGCGGCATGCGCGGCATGTCCGGTGCCATCGACCATGTACGAGCGGAAAACGGCACCGTCATTGTCCATACCGTGGACGATGCACCGGCGCTCGGCCTTTGCGGCTCCGGCCTCCTCGACCTGATCGCCGTCCTTCTCGATTTGGGCATCATTGATGAATCCGGTAAGCTCACCTGCGGCGAGCAATATACGCTGCCCGGCACCGATGTGTATCTTACACAGAAGGATGTCCGCGAAGTGCAGCTTGCCAAAGCGGCCATCCGCGCCGGCATTGAACTCCTGTGCGAACACCTCGGCGAAAAGACGCAGGACATCCAACAGGTCCTTCTTGCGGGCGCCTTCGGAAATTATCTGGATCCCGCCTCGGCCTGCCGCATCGGCATGATCCCGGAGAAACTGCTCGACCGCATCCGCGGCATCGGAAACGCTGCGGGAGACGGCGCACAGCGCTGCTCCGTCAGCCATGCGGAATTTGAGCGCAGCAAGCAGCTTGCCGCCGAAACGGAATTCCTGGAGCTGGCGTCAAAACCGAATTTCCAGGATGAATTTGTGGATGCATTGACTTTCGAGGAGGATGATGACGAATGACAACCGATGAACTGATCGCTCTTGCGAAGTCCTGCGGCTTTACGGCTGCCGCGCCGCTCGACCCGGAGACCATCGAGCTCAAACCGGAAGTGCGCGACATGTGCAAGGATAACGGCTGCGGCCAATACGGCAAACGCTGGAGCTGCCCGCCGGGCTGCGGCGATCTGGACAGCTGCCGTGCGCGGATCGCGGGATACACTTCCGGCATCCTCGTGCAGACCACGGGCGAGATCGAGGACAGCTTCGATTTTGAGGAAATGCAGAACATCGAAAAGCGCCACAAGGAGCACTTCGATGCCCTGCACGAAGCCCTCGGCGCCTCGTACCCGAAGCTCCTGCCGCTCGGCGCCGGCTGCTGCGTGCGGTGCGAAAAATGCACCTATCCCGACAAACCCTGCCGTTTCCCCGAGAAAATGACCTCCTCCATGGAAGCCTACGGCATGCTCGTCCTCGAAGTATGCAAAGCCAACGGCCTCACCTACTACTACGGCCCCGAAACCATGACCTACACGAGCTGCTTCCTTCTCGAGTAATATATACGAAAACAGCGAGCCCCGGAATGATCCGAGGCTCGCTGTTTTCTATGGCAATGTAATTAAGCGCGTTTCCACTTCATGCCCTGCGGGGTATCTTCCACGAGAATGCCCTGCGCTTTGAGTTCGTCGCGGATGCGGTCGGACTCGGCCCAGTTCTTCGCCTTGCGGGCGTCCTTGCGGGCGTTGAAGAGCGCTTCCTGCTCCGGCGTGAGCGTGTCGACCTTCTCGATGAACGGAATGCCGAGCACATCGGAGAGCTCCAGATACAGCGCGCGGCAGCCCTCGGCGAGTGCCTTGGTGGGATGCGCGTTGGGCGACACGGCGGAGTTGATCTCACGCACGAGCTCGAAGATGACGGACACGGCGTCGGCGGTGTTGAAGTCATCATCCATCGCATCGCAGAACTTCTCGCGATACTTGCCGAGCTCCGCGAGCTTCTCGCTCTCGGCGGCGGTCATCTCGCCGTCCTCGCCGTTCTTGCAGAAGAAGTCGAGGTTGTCCTTCGCCGTGGAGAGACGCTCGAGCGCGGCCTTGGCCTGCATGAGGATCTCGCCCGAGTAGTTGAGCGGACTGCGGTAGTGGCTCATGATGATGAACATGCGGATGCAGTCGTAGCCGTAGGCCTCGGCGGCCTCACGCACGGTGAAGAAGTTGCCGAGCGACTTGGACATCTTGCGGTTATCCACATTGATAAAGCCGTTGTGCATCCAGTAGTTGACGAACTTGCAGCCGTTGGCGGCTTCGGACTGCGCGATCTCGTTCTCGTGGTGCGGGAAGATCAGGTCGCTGCCGCCGCAGTGAATGTCGATGGTCTTGCCGAGATAGCGGTTCGACATCGCAGAGCACTCAATGTGCCAGCCCGGGCGTCCGGGACCCCACGGCGACTTCCAGCTCGGCTCGCCGGGCTTCGCGGCTTTCCAGAGCGCGAAGTCGAGCGGATTTTCCTTCACATCGTTTACATCGATGCGCGCGCCGGACTGCAGATCTTCGATGGGCTGGTGCGAGAGCTTGCCGTAATCGGCAAACTTCAGCGTGCGGTAGTAGACATCGCCGTTGACCTCATAGGCATAACCCTTTTCAATGAGCGTCTTGACGATCTTGATGATCTGCCCGATGTTCTCGGTCGCCTTCGGATGCACGGTGGCGGGGCGCACGCCGAGCGCGGTGACATCCTTCCAGTATTCGGCAATGTACTTTTCGGCGACCTCGGCGGCCGTGATGCCCTCTTCGTTGGCGCGCTTGATGATCTTGTCGTCCACATCCGTGAAGTTCTGCACGAAGGTGACCTCATACCCGCGGTACTCCAGATAGCGGCGCACCACATCGAAGATCACGATGGGGCGGGCGTTGCCGACATGAATGTAGTTATACACCGTCGGCCCGCAGGCATACATTTTGACTTTCCCCGGCTCGATGGGCTGAAACTCCTCGAGCTGCATATCCATATCGTTAAAAATTTTCATGGCTTTGTTCTCTCCCGTATTATTCGATTTGCTCTCCGATAAGCTCGCCTTCATCGGTCGAGGTGATGCGCACGCGCACCATATCGCCCGGCGCGGCGGTGCCGGAGAAAATTACGCGGCTGTCAATGTCCGGGGAGTCGTACTCACTGCGCCCCCACGGTGTGCCGTCCGGCTCGCGTCCCATAACGAGAACATCGAGCTCGCGGCCGATAAAGCTCTCGGCAAAGCCGTCCATGATCTCCGCCTGAATATCCATGCAGAGCTCGGCGCGGCGCTGCGCTTCTTCGGTCGTACATCGGTCGGGCATTTCGGCCGCGGGCGTTCCCTCCTCGGGAGAGTAGGGGAACACACCGGCTCTTTCGATTTTCGCCTCGCGGAGGAAATCGCACAGCTCTTCAAACTCCGCCTCGCCCTCGCCGGGGAGACCCGTGATGAGCGAAGTGCGCAGCACCAAGCCCGGAATGCGCTCGCGCAGCTTGCGGAAGAGCGCGCGGATCTCCGCGCCGGTGTTGTGGCGGTTCATGCGCTTGAGGATCGTATCGTCAATGTGCTGCACCGGAATATCAAGGTACTTGCAGATCTTGTCCTCGGAGGCGATGAGGTCGATGAGCTCGTCGTCAATGACCTCGGGGTAGAGGTAGTGCAGACGGATCCAGCGAAAATCAAGTTTACATAATTCTTTCAGCAGAGGAACGAGCGAATATTTTCCGTACAGGTCCTTGCCGTAGCGCGTGATGTCCTGCGCCACGATGATGAGTTCTTTCACGCCGGAAGCGGCGAGAAGCCGCGCTTCCTCGAGAATGCTCTCCATCGTGCGGCTGCGGTAGCGCCCGCGCAGATACGGAATGATGCAGAAGGCACAGAAGTTGTTGCAGCCCTCGGCAATGCGCAGATACGCCCAGTTCGGGCCGGTCGATACGGCGCGGGGCGTGTCGTGCAGCGGAGCGCTGATGGCGCCGCGGCGCGTGGGCTTGTCGCCCGCGAGCACCGCCTCAACGACGGAGACGACCTCGCTGTAGCTGCCGGTGCCCATAATGCCGTCCACCTCGGGCAGCTCCTTGCGGATATCATCGGCATAGCGCTGCGCAAGGCAGCCGGAGACGATGATCTTCATATCGGGATTTTCCTCGCGGTACGATGCCGTTTCGAGGATCTTCTCAATGGCTTCGGTCTTGGCAGACTCGATAAAGGCGCAGGTGTTGATGATGACGGCATCCGCCTGCGTCAGATCGTCGGTAAAGCTGTATCCCGCATCCTGCAGGAGTGCCAGCATTTCCTCACTGTTTACAAGGTTTTTCGGGCAGCCGAGAGAGATCATGGCCACCGTGGAGGATTCGTTCATGGTGTATCCTTTCCGGAAAGATATCGCTCCGCCGCCGCGCGGATCTCTTCCCAGGCATAGCCGCGGCGGAGAAGATAATTTTGTGCTCGCTGAAGATTTTCGGGGGAGGCGTCGCCGCGCAGCCTGGCGGAAAGAAGCCGGAAAACGGTATCGTCCGTCTCCGGCATTTCCTCGAATGCGGCGTCCCACAGATCGCGGTCGATGCCGCGGCGGTAGAGCTCCTCGCGGATGCGCCGCGTGCCGTAGCCCTTGCCCGCGTAGTGCCGCACGACCATACCCGCAAAGCGCGCATCGTCGATGACGCCGAGCGAGCAGAGCCAGTCGGCGACTTCCTCGGCATCGGCCTCGGACACGGCCTTTTCCGTGAGCTTATCGATGAGCATCCGGCGCGAGACATCGCGTTTTTCGAGGATCTTCAGCGCGCGCTGCTTCGCTTCGTCGTTCATCAGCCCTCAAAATCGTCGGCGGAAATGTCAATGGCGCGTCCCGCGGCGATGGCGGCCTTGCGCGCCTGCGGCGTGAGCAGCTTGTGGGCGTTCGCGCGGATCTCCGCTTCGATCTTGTCGGCGACTTCGGGGTTCGCCTCGAGATACTGCTTCACATTGTCCTTGCCCTGCAGACGCTCGCCGTTCACGGTGAACCACGCGCCGGCCTTGTCGATGATCTCGAGCTTCACGCCGAGGTCGATGATCTCGCTGACCTTGGAAATGCCTTCGCCGTAAATGATGTCAAACTCGGCCTCTTTGAACGGAGGCGCGACCTTGTTCTTGATGACCTTGGCGCGGGTGCGGTTGCCGACCATCTCCGTGCCGGACTTGAGCGTCTCGATGCGGCGCATATCGATGCGGACGCTCGAGAAGTACTTGAGCGCGCGGCCGCCCGGCGTCGTCTCGGGGTTGCCGTACATAACGCCGATCTTCTCGCGCAGCTGGTTGATAAAAATGACAACAGTGTTCGTCTTGGAAATGGCACCGGCGAGCTTGCGCAGCGCCTGCGACATAAGGCGCGCCACAACGCCGACGCTGCTCTCGCCCATCTCGCCTTCGAGCTCGCTGCGGGGGAGAAGAGCGGCCACGGAGTCGACCACGACCACATCCACCGCGCCGGAGCGCACGAGCGCCTCGGTGATGTCGAGCGCCTGCTCGCCGGTGTCCGGCTGGGAGATGAGCAGATTTTCAATGTCCACGCCGAGCGCGCGGGCATACGCCGGCTCGAGAGCGTGCTCTACATCGATGTACGCCGCCTCGCCGCCGCCCTTCTGGGCACTCGCCACGATGTGCAGCGCAAGCGTGGTCTTGCCGCAGGACTCAGGCCCGTAGATCTCAATGATGCGTCCGCGCGGAACGCCGCCGATGCCGAGCGCAAGGTCGAGCGAGAGCGAACCGGTGGGGATGGCATCCACATTCACGGCGATATCGTCGCCGAGGCGCATGATCGCGCCCTTGCCGTAGTTCTTTTCAATTTGTGCCAGCGCCGTTTCGAGCGCTTTTTTCTTGTCGGAAGCGGGAGCCGCGGAAGGCGCGGGAGCTTTTTTCTTATCGGCCATGATCATACCCTCACATTTCTTATACTCAAAGTTTGTTTTGCGCGTAAATGACGCGCTCGGTGCCGAGCGTGTCGAGCGTGCAGCCGAGATTGCGGAATCCGGCTTCGGTGAGAAGCGCGCGGACGGCGTCCGACTGCCCTTCACCTACTTCAAATATGATCCAACCTGAGTCCCTTAAAACGGACTTCCAGTTTTTGAGAACGCTTCGATAAAACATCAGCCCGTCCTCGCCGCCGTCCAGCGCAAGATGCGGTTCCCAATCGCGCACGGAGGCATCGAGCGTATCGATCTCCGCTTTGGTAACATACGGCGGATTGCAGGCGAGAAGATCGAAGTTTTCCATTTTGAGCGGCGGCTCGGAGAGCGCATCGGCGGCCAGCGCCACGCAGCGCGTATTGAGGCGGTGGAGCGAAATGTTCTTTCGCGTGACCGAGAGAGCATCGGAACTCACATCGGCAAATATGACGCGCGCGGTCGGCAGATTCACGGCGAGCGCGCAGCCGATGCAGCCGCTGCCGCAGCAGAGATCGAGAATGCGCGGCTCGGGCGTATCTTTCATAAGGTCCAGCGCAGTAAAAACGAGCGGTTCGGTGTCGATGCGCGGGATGAGCACGGAAGGATTTACGAGCATCTTCAGCCCGTAAAATTCCCACTGCCCCGCAATATACGCCATCGGCTCACCGGATAGACGACGCTGCAAAAGCTCCTGCGCCGCTTTTTCCGGCGCGTCTCCGGCATAGAGATACATGCGGGAAATGAGCTGCGCGTCGGTGAACCCGGCGGCCTGAGCGAGCAGACGGCGCGCATCGAGCGCGTAGTCCTCGTCTCCCGCCTCCTTGAGCGCGCGGCGCATGGCGAGATAAATCTCATTATAGGTTTTAGCCACCGACGATCCCTCTTTTTTTACCAGGCGTCTGAGCCCTTTTCATCCGGAATAACGAGCTTGAGCGCTTCGATCGCAACTTCGAGCATGGAGTCATCGGGCTCGGCGGTCGTGAGATGCTGCACCGCTTTGCCCGGCGCGGAAGCGATCCTGGCAAGCGCACTGTCGCTGCGCCCCGCCCACTTGATGATCTCATAGCTGATGGAAACAACGACCGGCAGGAGCAGCAGATGCAGCCCCATACGGGCGAGTGTACCCTCCGTGCGGACGAAGGAGAAAACGAGAATGCTGATGAAGATCACGATGAAGAGGAAGCTCGTGCCGCAGCGCGGATGGAAGCGCGACTGCTTGCGTGCATTCTCCACCGTGAGCGGAAGCCCGGCTTCGTAGCAGAATATGGTCTTGTGCTCCGCACCGTGATACATCCACACGCGCTTCATATCCGGTATCATCGAGCACATTTTCAGATACCCGAGGAAAATGACGAGCCGCAGCAGACCCTCGCACAGGCCGCGCCAGACGCCGAGCGGAACGAGCTTGTTGAGAAGCCCCGCAAGGAAGGTCGGCAGCAGAGCGAAAAGCCCGACCGAGAGCACAATGCCGAGCACGACTGCCGTATAGAGAATGATCTTCTCGGCGGTCTCGTCGGAAAAATGCTTTTGGATCCAGAGATCGAATTTATCCGGTTCGCCCTGCACATCCTCGGGCTGCTGCTCGGCGGACCAGGTAATGGCTTTCACGCCGTTCACCATCGAATCGAGAAAATTCACGATGCCGCGGATGAACGGATACCCCATCCACGGGTGCTCCGCCTTGCGCATTTTTACGGGCGTGACGGTGGAAGTAAGCGAGCCGTCGCTTTTGCGGCAGACAATGGACTGCCGCTCCGGGCCGCGCATGAGAATGCCCTCAATGAGAGCCTGCCCCCCGATGCTTGTGCGGAACGGCTTGGGGGTGTTGGATTCCTGAGACATTTGAAACCGGTACTCCTTGAAAAACTGAGTTGATTTGCGGTGTTGCTTTATGAAGCCTTTCGCGGCAGCGTCACGGTCGCGCGCACGCCGCCTCCGACGGCGTTGGCGATCTCCAGCGTGCCGTTGTGGCGGGTGACGATCTCGTCGCACACGGCGAGCCCTATGCCGCTTCCGCGCTCCTTGGAGGAGCCCTTGAAGAATTTCTTCTTCACCTGCGGCAGCTCCGCCGGCGGGATGCCGGGGCCGTAATCGCGGATGGTGACATAGACATTCGCGTCATCGCGCGTGATGTTCACATCGATCTTCTTGCCGTTCTTGCCGTATTTGCAGGCGTTGTCGAGAATATTCAAAAATACCTGCGAGAGGCGCTCCGGGTCGCCCGGGATGGGCGGCAGATCCTCTTCCGGGAAATTGTAGGTGACGACCATGCCCTCATGGCGGAAAAGCTCATTATAGGTGTAAAGGCAATCCTCCACAAGCCCCGGCAGCTCCACAGTGGAAATGTGCAGCGTGAAGCGTCCGTCCTGAATGCGGGTAAACTCCAGAAGCTCCTCGACCATTTTGGTGAGACGCCCCGCTTCGCGCGTGATGATCTCGATGCCGCGGCGCGAGTCGCCCTGAATGGCATCGTCGTAGGCGAGCGTTTCCGCCCAGCCGGTGATGGCTGTGAGCGGCGTGCGCAGCTCGTGCGACACGGAGGAGATGAACTCCGTCTGTACGCGCTCGGCCTGCGAGAGCTTGAGCGACATATCGTTGATGGCGTCGGTCAGCTCACCGATCTCGTCATCGTGTTCTTTTTCCACCTGCGCGCCGTAGCTGCCCTCGGCAATGCGCCGCGCCACGCCCGTGAGCGATGCGATCGGGACGGTAATGGTTCGCAGGAAGTAGAGGTTCGAGAAAATCACGATGCCGAGCACCACGAGCCCGATGCCGCCTGCCACAAGCGCGGAGGTATTTACGGCACGGTCGATGAGCTTCATGCTCGTGATGTAGCGCATCACGCCCACCACGCTGCCGCTGCCCGAGACGAGCGGCGCGGATACGGCGAGCACTTTCTCGCCGGTCGACTCGCGCTTGCCCTGCCAGAAGCTGATCTTGCCGGACGAGAGCGCGTTTGTTATATCGTCCGAGCCGGGAATGGAACCGGCGGATATGCCGGTGGACGCGATCTCCACGCGCCCGTCGGTGTTGACGAACTGCAGCTCCAGCGAGTCCTTGTCGTCAAAATTCTCCGCATAGTTGAAGGCACTTTGATAAAACTCCGCGTACGTTCGATCCACATATGAGGAGAGAAATGCCGAGGCCGTCTCCGCCTTGGCCTGCAGCGAGGCGCGCGATGCGGAGTAATAATACGCCTGCAGCGAGAGCGTGTACGCCACAAGCGCCACGATCACCGCGATCAGCACGAGCCCGCTTCCGACGAACATACCGCGCGCACGGATGGAATGGAAATGAATATCGCGCAGCCGCGGCAGTTTCGGCAGCTTCGGCGGAGAAATGTGTTTGATTTTTTCCTTAGCCTTCTGCACGAGCGCCGAGAGACGCTCTTTCAGCGAAGGCTTCTTTTCCCGGTCCTCCACTTAGAGCCCCCACTTGTAGCCGTAGCCCCAGACGGTCGTGATGTAAGAGGGCATCGTGGGATCGTCTTCGATTTTGATGCGCAGACGGCGGATGTTCACATCCACGATCTTCAGCTCGCCGAAATAATCGCGTCCCCAGACTTCGTTGAGAATGTCCTCGCGCGAGAGCGCCTTGCCGGGGTTATCCATAAAATATTTAATAATAGAGTATTCGATCTGCGTGAGACGCACACGCTCGCCGTTTTTCTCCAGCGTGCGGTTGCGCGTATTGAGACGGAACGGTCCCTGTTTGATCTCGCCGGTGTTCTCCGTCTCCTGCTCGCCGCCGGTGCGGCGGTAGAGCGCGTCGATGCGGGCGGTAAGCTCTGCGGGGGAGAAGGGCTTGGTGACATAGTCATCTGCACCGGTCATCAGTCCCGTGACCTTGTCCATTTCCTGGCTGCGCGCCGTGAGCATGATGATGCCGATGCGCGAATTCGATGCGCGGATGCGGCGGCACACTTCAAAGCCGTCAATGTCCGGCAGCATAACATCCAGCAGCGCCACACGGATGTCGGGGTGACGGCGCAGCTGCTCAAGTGCCATTTCGCCGCAGTCGGCCTCAATGGGCTCATATCCGCTCCGGCGCAGATTGATAACGACGAAGCTTCGGATGTTCGCCTCGTCCTCCAGAACCAGTACTTTCTTCATGATGCTTATTCACCCTCCAACAACGGAGCCGGAGCTCCAGTCCGTATATATCACATGGAATCGATCCGAAATCGTCTTTTCGTCCGTAGTGCCGTCAAGGATCTCGGCGGCATAGATGGTGGTGTTTTCCGTCTGCAGCGTGAAGCGTCCGTCGAGCTTTGCGCGGTCGAAGCGGTTCTCGCCGGTGATGGTGTAGATGGTCACATAGTCCATCGTCGAGCCGTCCGAGCGCAGCCGCGAGAGCGTCACGGCATGCTCGCCCGACACGCTCTCATCGCGCCGCACCATAAGTCCGGTGTCCCATCCGGAAGGCAGCACGAGATACCAGTTGTCCGTGATGCAGTGGTAGGTGGTCATCACGGTCTCCGCGCGCCCGGAGGCGTCATAGCGGAACCAGGCCACGGACCAGAACACCTCGTCGCCGGTGCTGTAGAGCTGCTGCGGATGCGGGATCTCGGTGCAGCCGTCGCCGTCAATGTCCTGCGCGTACACAAGACTGTAGGAGCGGCGCGTCTCGGAGACCTGCGTGGTGCGGTTCATCGTGAGATTGATGAGCGCCCCCTCGCGGCAGACAAAAATATCGGATACAAGGTCGCCGGTCGTGAGTGTGGACTCGGCGAGCAGAGCGCTCGACCCGCCGCCGAGCGTGATCATGCGCAGCCGCTGCAGCGCGGATATCCCGGCCGAGAGCGCGGCGGTGGTCGCCTGCGGCTCCTTCCCGGGCTCGAGCGTATATTGGTCGATGAGATAGGTCGTGCTGTTGGCGGCGCGGAGATTCAAAAGCTCATCGCTTCCGTCGCCGTTGATGTCCCCGGTGACGAACTCGGTGCTGTCGGTGCTCAGAAGCGGTTCGCCGCTCCAGTCCTCGAGAGAGTAGACGCTCAGCATGCTCACGCCGGAGGAGATCTGCCAGGAAACCAGAAGCTCCTTCTGCCCGCTGCCGGTCAGATCGGAATAATCGATCCGCCCGATGGACGAGCCCTCACCGGTGAGCGAGAGCACAAGCGCGTACTCGCCGTCTTCGGCAGAGTAGATATTGATCTTCGGCACCTTTTCGGAACTGCGGAAAAAGGCCAGCGCCTCATCGACGCCGTCGCCGTCCACATCCTGCAGCTGCACGGACTGACGGTAGCTCCCGTGGGTCGGCGCAGCGTATTCGCTGCCGGAGGAGAGCTCCTCGTCAATGAGAGACTGAAGCTGCTGATATTCCTCAGACGCCATCGGAAGAGAAAAATACTGATCGATATTGCCGGAATAGCACCCGCTCAGACAAAAAAGCATAACGGCCAAAAACAAAAAAGCCCCCGGCCGGACAAATCGTTTCATTCGCGTTCTCCCATAAAAATGCGTATAAACATGCAAAAATATAATACCATATCGACCACAAAAACGCAAGGAGAAATTAAAAGACTCGGAGAATCAATTGGTTCCGATAAGTTGAGAGCCGCACTCCCGCATGGTACGATCCTCCGGCGATAATTTCGCGCTGAAATCATTTGCCGCTGCGCATACCTCGATGTCCCGAATATCGTATAATATTCG
>CAZKGZ010000026.1:0-12192 GCA_964552365.1 uncultured Oscillospiraceae bacterium
TCGGCCGCCATATCGACACGATCCTGAAGGTCGCCAAGATCTTCAATGTGCCGGTCGATGTTATTACGCGGTAAAATTCTGCGTTTGTTTGGACGCTATTGAAATACTCTATTCGTCACGGCTACGCCGTGCCACCTTCCTCAAGAGGAAGGCATATAAAGGAGATACGAAAATGAAAGATATTATGACTGCACCCTGGATGACGGAGATGATCCGCACCGCCACCAATATGTACGACCACGGCTGGGACGAGCGCAACGGCGGCAACATCAGCCTGCTTCTCGATGAGGAGCAGGTGAGCGGATACGTGGACGCGAAGAATGTTCTGCGCACCATGGACACCGGTTTTTCCGCGCCGACGCTCAACGGGAAGTACTTCCTCGTGACCGGCACCGGCAAGTACTTCAAGAACGTCCAGTACGCGCCGGATGTCAACCTCGGGCTCGTGCATCTCACAAATAACGGCGAGACGGCAGAGCTCCTTTGGGGCTTCACCGACGGCGGACGCTTCACCTCCGAGTTCCCCGCGCACATGATGAGCCACGCCGAGCGCCTGAAAGTCGATCCCGAGAACCATGTGGTCATGCACTGCCACCCGGCGAATCTGCTCGCCATGACCTATGTCCACACGCTCGACGAGAAGGCTTTCACCCGCACGCTCTGGCAGATGTGCACCGAGTGCATCGTGGTCTTCCCGGACGGCGTGAATGTGCTGCCATGGATGCTCTGCGGCACGAACGAGATCGGTATGGCCACGGCGGAGAAAATGCAGACCGCGCGCCTCGTCGTGTGGTCGCAGCACGGCATTTACGGCGCCGGCAAGGATCTCGACGAGACCTTCGGCCTCATCGAAACGGCGGAGAAGGCGGCGGAGATCTACATGAAGATCGCGCATCTCCCGCTCGTGAACACCATCACCGATGACCAGATGCATCAGCTCGAGCAGCGCTTCGGCGTAAAAGCCCGCGAGGGATATCTGGATTAATGTCAAACGAGAGCCCGCGAAGCGGGTCTCGTTTGAAAAGGCTGCGGCTCGCCGCAGCGCACTCGCTTCGCTCGCACGTTTGCGAGCCGAGAAGAATTTTCGCCGACGCGCATGTCGCCGGCGAAAATGATCTCATTTGATTCCCGCCTGCGGGCGGGAACTCTGCGAGGCTTTTTTATAGACTCAGGCGGCACTACAGGATCTTCTGCGGTGCCGCCTTTTGCTGTCCGGATAAAAGAGAGATGCCTGCCCCGTGGTGCAGACGGGACAGGCATCGGAGGAAGAAGAAAAAGAGAAGAAAAAAAGTATTTGGTAAGGTAATTACCGCTGGACGCGGCCGGAGCCGTCGCCGCCGGCGAGCTTTTCGACCTCGGCGAGGGTGACGCGGTTGAAGTCGCCTTCGATGGAGTGCTTGAGAGCCGACGCCGCGACTGCGAACTCGATGGCGCTCTGCGGATCCTTGCCGTGGCGCAGGGCATAGATGAGCCCGCCGCCGAAGCTGTCGCCGCCGCCCACGCGGTCGACGATGTGCAGGTGATATTCCTTGGAGAAATAGCACTCGCCGTCGGAGTAGAGCATGCCCGCCCAGTCGTTGTCGGAGGCGGAGATGGAGGAGCGGAGCGTGATGGCGACCTTCTCAAAGCCGAATTTCTCGGTGAGCTGGCGTGCCACGGACTTGTAGCCATCGCGGTTGAGCTTGCCGCCGTAGATGTCGCTGCCCTCGGCTTCGATGCCGAAGACATCCTTGGCATCCTCTTCGTTGGAGATGCACACATCGACATACCGGCAGAGCTCTGTCATGGCCTTGCGGGCCTGCTCGCGCGTCCACAGTTTGCCGCGGTAGTTGAGGTCGCAGGAGATCTTCACGCCCTTCGCCTTGGCGGCGATGCAGGCCTGCTTGCAGATCTCCACGAGGTTTTCGCCCAGAGCCGGGGTGATGCCGGTGAAGTGGAACCAGTCCGCATCCGCGAAGATCTTGTCCCAGTCGAAGTCACCGGGCTGTGCGAGCTGGATGGCGGAGTTGGCGCGGTCGTAGATGCACACGCTGCCGCGCTGGCTGGCGCCCTTCTCGAGATAGTAAATGCCGATGCGGTCGCCGCCGCGGACGATGTCATCGGTGTTCACGCCGAGCATGCGCAGGGAGTTGACAGCCGCCTGACCGATGGCGTGCTTCGGGAGCTTCGTCACGAAGCTGACATCCTCGCCGTAGTTGGCAAGGGAGACCGCGACGTTGGCTTCGCCGCCGCCGAAGGTCGCCTGCATCTGGTCGTTCTGGAAGAAGCGGTAATATCCGTTGGGAGCAAGGCGGAGCATGATCTCGCCGAAGGTAACGATTTTAGACATGGTATTTGACCTCCTGATTATTTCTTCACAAGATGTACGCCGAAGCCGCCGATCTCATCTTTGAGATAGATCATTTTGCGGGTGCCGTCGGCATTGTACTTGGCGCTGGACTCATCGAATTCCACGCCGCGCTGCGAGAGATGGTAGACCGCACGGTCGACATTCGGCGTGCCGATGGCGATGTGGCCCTTCGTGCCGCGGCCGGGTGCCTTCATGCACTCCACGGCGGTGCCGGCGAAGATGGAAGAGTTGCCGGGCTTATAGTCCATATCGAAGAAGGTGCAGAAGAGCTTTGCGGTGCGCTCGGCTTCCGCCTCATCCGCGCAGTTGATGCCGATGTGCATGAGGGAGAAGTTCAGCATGGCTTTCACGGCCTCGCGGCTGATGCGCTCGACTTCGTCCCAGCGCTCGGCGTCGATGAGGTTCTTCTTGACCATCCAGGTGCCGCCGCAGGCGAGGACCTGGTTGAAGCCGAGGTAATCGTTGAGGTTGGAGGTGTTCACGCCGCCGGTCGGCATCCACTTGAGGGTGCGGTAGGGGCCGGCGAGAGCTTTGATCTTGGCGATGCCGCCGTTCTGCTCGGCGGGGAAGAATTTCACGACCTCAAGGCCGAGCGCCATGGCCTGCTCCATCTCGCCGCCGGTGGCGGTGCCGGGGAGCATGAGGGCGCCCTTGGAAAGGCCGTATTTGACCATGTCGGGGTTGAAGCCCGGGGACACGATGAACTTTGCGCCGATGGAAAGTGCGAGATCCAGCTGCTCGCGCGTGATCACCGTTCCGGCGCCGACGAGCATATCGGGCACATTTTCGACGATGGCGCGCATGACCTTCTCGGCGGCTGCCGTGCGGAAGGTGACTTCCACGGCGTTCAGTCCGCCCCGCTGCAGGGCGCGCGCCAGCGGCACGGCCTTCTCGGGGTCATCGAGCGCTACGACGGGCACGATGCCCGTTTCATATATTCTTTGCAGGACTTCGTTCATGTTTCGATTCTCCTTTGCAAATTTTCAGCTTACGAGGTTTTTCCCTCGATGTGCTTATATTATATTATCTTGTATACAAGAATTCAAGAGTGCAAGTTCACCAATTTTTGCGGCCGATTTACGTATATTCTGCCGATAGCGCTTGACAATCCGCGCCGTTTCCTTTATTTTAAGTGGTGCACTTGTATACTTTCGGAGGCTTACGGCATGAAGATCACGGAGCGCAAAGAGCGCGAGACCGGACGCGAATATGCTTTGCGGACGCTCAAGGACAATATCATACGGCTCGAGTTGGCTCCGGGCAGCGCCGTCAGCGAGAACGAGCTGGCCGCGGAAATGGGCCTCTCCCGCACCCCGGTGCGTGAGGCGCTCATCGAGCTTTCCAAGGTGAAGATCATCGAGATCCATCCGCAGAAGCGCAGCATCGTCGCGCCCATCGACTGCGACCTTGTGGAAGAGGCGCGCTTCATGCGCCATGTCATGGAGTGCGAGATCATCCGTCTGGTGTGCTCGCGCGCCGAGAGCGAAGATATCACGGCGCTGCGCGAAAATCTGCAGCTGCAGAAGTTCTATATGGAGAACCGCTACGACGCTCTCATGACGCTCGACGACGAGTTCCACGAAAAGCTCTATGCGATCGCGCGCATGCCGCAGATCTACGACATGATGAAAAATCTCTCCATCCACTTCGACCGTGCGCGCCATCTCGCGCTCGTGTCGGTGAAGAACTCGAAGATCGTCGCCGACCATGAGGACATTCTGGACGCCGTGGAAGCGAAGGACGCCGACCGCGCCGCCGATCTCATGAAAAAGCACCTCGACCGCTACAAGATCGACACGGCCGCCATCCGCGAGTCGTATCCGCAGTATTTTAAGAATTAAAGGCGCCGGCACCGCAGGGACGAAAATTCCTTGCGGTGCCGGGTTTTTTTACTCATATTTTACTCCTCTGAGATAACGGACTTTACCCGTCTGCGGGAAAATGGTTATAAGTCCGCGAAAAGGTGCTCCCTGATATCGATCATCATGTACCACACGGTCTCATAGTGCATCAGCTGCAGGGTGTTCCGGTCCGGCAGGATGCGCTCATCCGGCGGGAATTCGTCGTCGCCGTCCCAGTACCGGAAGAGGACGGTCAGATCCTCGAATACCGGCAGGATGAAGCTGACGTCGCCCTTGAGTCCGGAGGGCGTGCCGCCGAGCTTTTCGCAGGCACGGCGCAGCTCACTCGTTTTCCCCGCCAGACGGTGCATCTCTTCGGCATCCCGGAGGGATGTGTCGTGATAGGAGCCGATGATGCCGCCGAGCTCGCCGACAGACGCCCATGTCCCGCTCATGACGGGCTTGACCGCCTCCGACGAGGAATAGCAGAGATAGTCGTAGATGGTCAGGACGCCGTTAAAGCCGACCGGGCGAAAATCTCCCCGGTCATCACGGCTCTCAATGATGCCGTTTCCGCGGCCGATGCGCGTCTCGCGGTTCAGATACGAGAGGTACATATAGCTCTCGTCGTGCCGCAGGCGGTGGAAAGCGATCAGGCGGTCGCGGTCAAAGGTGAGGAAGCGCTCGCGCGCCCGTTCCGCCTCGCGTTCATAGTTGTTTGCCATGCTCTTACAGCTCGATCCAGTACCGTTCCACGGCCTCGCCGTCGTGGGGTTCGGTGTTTTCGTATACGCCGCCGCATTTTATAATGGTTCGGCGGCTCGCCTCGTTGTCGGCATCGCAGGTGATGAGCACGCGCTCGAGGCCGAGCGTGCGGCAGTACGCGAGCGCCTTGCGCAGCATCCACGAGGCATAGCCCTTTCGTCTCTCGTCCGGGCGCACCGAGTATCCGATGTGGCCGCCGAAGTGCAGGAGATATTCGTTGAGCGTGTGGCGCACCTGCAGTGTGCCGAGCATGCGGCCGTCGGAGGCGCGCTTGCAGATAAACTGCGTGCTCTGCACCTTGCCCTCGGGGACGGTCGCGGGATCGGCATAGCGGGCGTTGTCCGCGAGCCAGTCCTTTGCATCCGCATACTGCCGCATGGAACCCGTGCCGTCCATTGAGCTGCCGGCATCGAGGAACGCCTGCCGGTAGGCGGCGTATTCCGCACTGTCCTCCTCGGTGGGGGCGCAGAAGAGGAGCTCCTCGTCCGGTGCCGGTTTCTCCGTGGTCTCCGCGAAGATCGTCCGTGCGGCGAAGGCTTTTACGAGCGACTCGTAGCGTGCCCGGTCGACGACGCAGCTCATGCCGTGGCTCGCGCCGGGGAAGGTATGGAACTCGATCATCTCGGGGTTGGCCGCCGCCAGTGCGCGGCTCATATCGCACGGCACGAAGCCGTCCCGCTCGCCGTGGATGAGGAGGATGGGCACGCGCGTTTTCTTCACGGCCTCGAGCGCGTCCGCTTCCTCAATGTCCGCGCCGCCGAAGACCTTCGCGCCCGCGCGGGCGAGCGGATAGAGGGCGTCCGCCGGGAGATGCATGGAATGACCCACCGAACGGATGATGCTTTTTGCGCTCGTGTACGGGCAGTCCGCCACGATGCCGCGCACATTCTCCGGCAGGTCGAGCGCCGACGCCATCAGCACCGTGGCCGCGCCCATGGATATGCCGCCGAGCAGAATTTTGATGTTTCCGAACCGCTCGGCCGCCCACTTCGTCCAAAGTACGACATCGTTCTTTTCCTCAGCGCCGAAGGTGATGGTGTGACCCTCGCTGCCGCACTGGGCGCGCTCCTCGATGAGCAGCATGGCGCAGCCCATGGAGCGGTAAATGTCCGCGCCGAGAGAGAAGTCGTGCAGCGGCGTGCTGCGGTAGCCGTGGCAGCCGATGACGAGCGGCGCGCCGTCCGCTGCGGGGTAATAGCGCCCGCGAAGCGTAAGTCCGTCCGCAGAGCGGATGCTCACGCTCTCAAAGGGCTCCGCGCCGAGCTTGTCGATGGCCGCGGTGATCTTCTCGCGGTAGGGTGCCGGGATATTGGACGAGATGAAGTAGTCATCGTTCTGCTGTCCCTGCGGGGAGTAAAACGCATACCGGTACAGCCCGTACAGTCCCGCAAAGCCCGCCGCCGCGCCGCCGAGCGCCGCGCACAGGATCTTTTCCGCCTTTTTCATATGCACCGCATCCTTTCGCCGTTTGTTCGCCGTTTATTTGGATGCAGTATAACATAAATCGTCCGCTGCGAAAACCGTCAATTCCGTAAATTTGTAATGAGGAGGCATCCGTATGCTGAAAATCGAACATCTCACCAAGACCTTCGGGGACTATGCCGCCGTGAACGACCTGAGTCTGCGCATCGCGCCCGGCGAGATCTACGGCTTCATCGGCCACAACGGCGCGGGCAAGACGACAACGCTCCGCTCCGTTGCCGGCATTCAGCAGTTTGACTGCGGCGAAATATACATCGACGGCCATTCCGTGCGCACCGAGCCGCTCGAGTGCAAGCGTGTCCTTGCGTACATCCCGGACAACCCGGATCTCTACGACTTCATGACCGGCATCCAATATCTCAACTTCATCGCGGACATTTTCGGCGTGAGTGCCGAGGACCGCGCCGGGCGCATCCGCAGCCGCGCCGATACCTTTGAGCTCACGGACTCGCTCGCGCAGCCCATCTCCGCCTACTCCCACGGCATGAAGCAGAAGCTCGCCCTCATCGGCGCGTGGCTCCATGAGCCGAAGCTCATCCTCATGGACGAGCCGTTTGTCGGGCTCGACCCGAAGGCTTCGCACATTCTCAAGGAGATGATGCGCGAGCACTGCGATGCGGGCGGCGCGATCTTCTTCTCCACGCACGTGCTCGAGGTGGCGGAAAAGCTCTGCGACAAGGTCGCCATCATCCGCAGGGGACAGCTCATCCGTTCGGGCACGATGGACGAGGTGCGCGGTGACGATTCGCTTGAGGAGGTCTTCCTGGAACTGGAGGACGATGCGAAATGACGAAAATTCTTCTCCGCAAGCAGTTTCTGGAGCTCTACCGTTCCTTTTTCCTTGACACGAAAAAGAACAAGGCGCGCTCCGCAAAGTCGGCCATCGCGCGTTTTGTCCTGTTCGGCGGCTTTCTCATCGTGTTCTTCGGCGCGCTTTTCGGCACATGCGGTCTCGCCGTGTCGGGCACGATCACGGCGGGTTACGGCTGGTTTTACTACGCGCTCTTTACGCTCATCGGCATCGCGCTCGGGGCATTCGGCAGCGTTTTCAACACCTACTCCGCGCTCTATCTCGGGCGCGACAACGACATTCTCCTCTCGCTCCCGATCCCGGCGAGCAGCATCATGGCGTCGCGGCTCCTGACGGTGTACCTCATGGGGCTGCTGTACTCCGGGCTCGTCACCATCCCGGCGGGCATCGTGTATCTCGTCATCGCGGGCTTCACCCCGGCGCGGCTCATCGGCATGATCTTCTTTGTTTTTCTCATTTCGGTGTTCGTGCTCGTGCTCTCGTGCATTCTCGGCTACGGCGTCGCGCGGCTCTCGCTGAAGTTCAAAAGCAAGGCTTTTCTGACCGTGATCGCCTCGCTGCTGTTCTTTGCGCTCTACTACCTTGTGTACTTCAAAGCCGTGAATTTCATCGATACCGTGGTCGAAAACATCGCGGCATACTCTGCCTCGCTCCGCAGCGGCGCTCCGGTATTCTACTGGGTCTGCCGCGGTTTTGAAGGCGAGGCTCTCCCGCTCGCTCTCACGACGCTCGCCGTGGGCGCGATGGCTGCCGCGACATGGTACATTCTCTCGCGCAGCTTTCTGAAAATCGCCTCGGCGACCGGGAAGACCGAAAAGAAGGTCTACCGCGAAGCGAAGGCCAAACGCCGCAGCCTGTTCTCCGCGATGCTCGCGAAGGAGCTCGGCCGCTTCACCGGCAGCGCGGGCTATATGCTCAACTGCGGTCTCGGCACGCTTCTCCTCGTGATCGGCGGCGTTATGCTGCTCATCCGCGGCGCGGCGTTCACGGCGGCGCTCTCCGCCCTCCCGCTCGTTGGCAAAGCGCTGCCGGTGCTGCTCGCCGCAGTCGTGTGCCTGATCGGCTCCATGAACTGCATGGCGGTGCCGTCCGTATCGCTCGAGGGCAAAACGCTCTGGATCGTCCGCTCGCTGCCCGTGCCCGCATGGACGGCGCTCCGCGCGAAGGCGGCGATGCAGCTCGTGCTCACCGTGCCGGGCATGCTCTTTGCCGGCATCTGCGCCGCTGCGGTCTCCGGGGCCGGTGTCGGTACCGGCGTTCTCCTCGTGGTGTTCTGCCTTGTGCATACGCTCTTTTTCGCATACCTCGCCCTCTACCTCGCGCTGCACAGCGTAAACCTCGCGTGGACGAACGAGACAGCCGTTATAAAGCAGGGTCTGCCGATGTTTTTCGCCGTCTTTCTCGCCTTCCTTCTCCCCGCCGCCTACGGTACGGCGTACTTTCTCCTCGCCGACGCCCTCTCCCCTGCCGTATACTTCCTCATCGGCATCGTCCTGTGTGCCGTGCTCGCTCTCCTCTTCCGCCGCTGGGCCCGCACCCGCGGTGTCCGGCGGTTTGAGGAGCTTTGACACTCACCTGAGCTTCATCGCTCCGTGCCTTTCAAAGGCCGAATAACGAAAAAGCCGACATTGACGAAAAGGATCGCTGCGGCCCAGGATAGCGGAAAGGCACGGTAAAGCATCGGGAGCGTCGGATCGGCGCGGAACACCGTGCTGATCCAGACGATGCGAAAGGCACATATTCCGATCATGGTGGCCGCCGCAGGGTACAGCGCATGTCCGCTGCCGCGCAGGACGCCCGCCGGGATCTCATAGAAGCTGCACATCGGTTCAAACAGCAGGATGCACACGATGCGCACCCCGGCGCTCCCGATCACGGCCGCATCGGGTGTGAACAGTCCGGAAAAAAAGTTGCGGAACAGAACGATCGCAAAAATCGGGATCGAGCCGCATACGGTCGACAGCAGCAGGCACCGGCGCAGGATGTGTCTGCATCGCTCGTACTGTCCGGCGGCGAAGTTCTGGCCGGTAAAGGTCGTCGCCGTCTGCCCGAATGCCGTAATGATGTAGTATGTGAAGTATTCAAAATTCATGGCGACGGTGCTTCCGGCGATCGCCGTTTCTCCGAATGTGTTGACCGATGCCTGCACAAAGATATTGGCAAGGCAGAAAACCGCTCCCTGCACGGCGGACGGGATACCGATTTTCAAAATCTTTCGTGCGATGCACGGAGAAAATACCGGCCGGCGGAATGTGAGATGGAGCACGGGGTCCTTTGTCAGTCGGCGAAGCACCGCGAGCGCAGAAAGCCCGCCGGAAATATCCGTGGCGATCGCGACCCCGGCGACGTCCATACGGAAAGCGATCACAAAAAGCAGATTCAGCCCGACATTGGCAATTCCCGCTGCCAGCAGCGCAGCAAACGGATACCGGCTGTCGCCGCGCGCCCTCAGTGCGGCGGCGCCGAAGTCATAGAGCAGCAGAAACGGGCAGCCCAGCAGATAGAGGCGCAGATAAAGTTCCGCTCCGTCAAAAATGTCGGACGGCGTCCGGATCAGCTGCAGCAGCGGCGCTGCCGCCCATTGCCCGGCAAGGAGCAGGATGAGGCCGATCAGGCCGGCCAGGAGCATCGATGTGCGGACAGCGAGCGGTATTTTTCCCGTATCGCCCCGCCCGATCCGATTTGCGATGCAGACATTGGCGCCGATGGACAAGCCGGAGGAGATCGTCACGACCAGCGCAATGATCTCCGTGTTCGTTCCAACCGCCGCAAGCGCACTCTCATTGCCGAAGCAGCCGACAACAGCGGTATCCGCCGCATTGAACAGCTGCTGGATCATGCTGCTCAGTGCAGCGGGCAGCGTAAACGTCAGCAGCTTCCCGGTCAGCGGCCCGTGCAGCATATCCGTTTCCGAAGTTCTCAAGTTCATATTCGTTTCCACCTTAAAACTGTCTTGGGCAGCACCGCACAATATCGTCTGCGGTGCTGCCCTTGCAATATACTACAGAAAGCGGTAAAATATGAAAAGCGAATATATAAGATAGTTAAAATCGAAAAAAGGAATAGATGTAATATGGAGAATCCTTTGGCGAAATATCTGGCCTTTGTCAAGACGGTGGAATGCGGCAGTTTTACGCGTGCGGCTCGGGAGCTGAATTATGCGCAGTCGTCGGTCAGCAAGATGGTCGCAGATTTGGAAAGTGAATGGAGCATGACCCTTTTGGAGCGCAGCAAAAGCGGTGTCCGCCTGACCTCGGCCGGAGAGCAGATCCTGCCGTTTCTGCGCAAAGTTCTGAGCGATCATCGGGAATTGGAAGGGCAGATCGATCGGATGAACGGGATAGAGGCCGGTGTCGTCCGCATCGGGACCTTTGCCAGTGTGGCCATTCACTGGCTTCCGAATGTTTTTGCCGCGCTGCAAAAGGATCATCCCGGCATCGAATACGAAATGCTGCTCGGCGACTATGACGAGGTGGAGCAGTGGATCCGGGAGGGGCGGGTGGACTGCGGTTTTCTGCGGCTTCCGACGCTCCCGCAATTTGATGCGATCCCATTGAAGCAGGATGAATATAAGCTCGTTCTTCCGTGCGGGCACCCGCTCGCCGAGCGGGAAGCGGTTGCCGTGGAGGATCTGAACGGCTTGCCGTTTCTGCTGCTGGAGCACGGCGGGAGGACAGAGGTTTCCGATCTTCTCGAACGCTCCCGCGTGCAGCCGGATATCCGCTTCACCACTTGGGAGGACTTTGCCATTATGGCGATGGTGGAAAAAGGGATGGGCGTCAGCATTCTGCCCGACATGATCCTGCAGCGGATCCCGTATCGGCTCGAGATACGTTCTCTGCGGAAACCGTATTACCGTTCGATCGGTCTCGCATTCAAGAATCGGGATCACCTTACACCGGCCGCAAAAAAGTTCATCGATTATCTGCCGTTTCGGACCGGCTTCGACGAATGAAGCTTCGGCGCAGCGGTCGGGAAAGGTCCGTGCGGCATTTCCCTTGCCCGATAGGATGATGTGTGGTATCATGGGAAAAATGTTTGAAACAGGAGACCGGTGCGGATGATCGGCAGAAAAATCGTCCGTACATTCCGGGAAGGAAAAATCATGAAGAAGGATCGGACAAGATCGTATCTGATGCTCATTGCGTCCATGACCGTGTTCGGGACGGTGGGTATTTTCCGGCGGTACATCCCGCTCTCGTCGGCGATGCTCGCCTTTTCGCGCGGCATTCTCGGCGGGCTATTTCTGCTGCTCATCGTGTGGGTGTCGCATCACAAATTCGAGCGCATTTCGCGGAAGTGCTTTCTCGTTCTCGTGCTCTCGGGCGCGCTCATGGGCATCAACTGGATCACGCTCTTCGAGGCCTACAATTACACGACCGTGGCAACGGCTACGATGTGCTACTACATGCAGCCGACCATTGTGCTGCTCCTCTCCCCGCTCGTATTCCGCGAAAAGCTCACGGCGAAAAAGCTCGTGTGCGCCGCCGTGTCCGTAGTCGGCATGCTCTTCGTCTCCGGCATGCTCGAGGGCAATGCCGTCGGCTCGGAGGACTTCAAGGGCGTGCTCTACGGCCTTTCCTCCGCCGTCTTCTATGCCGCCGTCGTGATCATCAGCAAAAAGGTGCCGGTCGAGGATGCGTACGCCAAGACCGTCATTCAGCTCTTTTCCGCGGCGGTCGTGCTCATTCCGTACCTGCTGCTCACGGAGAGCGCCGAAACGCTGCAGATCGGCGGCACCGGACTTTGGATGCTGCTCATCGTGTGCATCGTCCACACCGGCATCGCCTACGCCGCCTATTTTTCGAGCGTCAAAACGCTTAAAGCCCAGTCCGTCGCCGTCCTCAGCTACATTGACCCCGTCTGCGCCCTTCTCCTCTCCGCCCTCTTCTTACACGAACGCCTGACTCTCTTAGGCCTCCTCGGCGCCGCCCTCATCCTCG
>CAZKGZ010000027.1:0-12149 GCA_964552365.1 uncultured Oscillospiraceae bacterium
TTGCGGAATATGTCCAGCAATACAGATTGCCGTAGTCGCTGTACGAGTCGGGAACCTCCCGGTATTCGCAATTTCCGAGCATGACAGGAGGCACGGCAATGGAGAAAGAGCCATTGGTAATTAAGCGTCGTGGAGAGGACGGAAGCAGGATCATTACGGTACGCATAAAAGAAGATACGCTTGCGGAGCTTGACCGCATCGCCGCGGAAAGCAACTATTCCCGCAACGAGCTTATCAATATTATTCTTGCTCACGGCGTAAAAACAATACAAATCGAATAGGCAGCAGCAAAAGACCTCATTTCCGGGATGATTTTCGGAAATGAGGTCTTTCTCTTTAGAATATCTTCGAAAGCAGAATCGCCGCTGCGAGGATGCCGGCGAGGGCTACGGCGTAGAGGGTGCCGGTGACGAGAGGCTTCTTCGGGTGCGATATGCGGCCGTATTCGTTGTTTTCGGGCGGCACGGGATTCGGGAGCGGCAGATCCTTTTCGAGCTCTGCCACGGCCTCCTCTTCCGAGAGGCCCTGCTCCTTGAGGGCCGTCAGTTTCTTCTGATATTCTACGATCTTGTCGAGCTTTTCCTCTGCGGAAAGCTGATCAAATCTTTTTTCGAGCTGTGCGATAAATTCCTGTCCGGTTGCCATGGCGTCCTCCTTTTACAGCAGCTCCCGGTAGTACAGACCGCCGGTACGCTCTTTTGTGCTTCTTTGATGTTCGATATACTCTTTTGTTACGGCAGCGCATTCATCCTTCGTTTCCGTCGTGAACCACAGAATTCCGTGATCCAACCCACGCAGATCCTTGTCCGCGATATGGAGCGGCACGCTGTTGAGGAGCGTTGAATACTTCTTGCCGCCGCATTCCACCGGAAAGCGTACGCCGCGGCGATCCTTCAGCTCCCCTTGACCGCCGCAGGCGGCGCATCCGATCTGTGCGCGTACCGGGCAGTTCCGAAACCGCATCAGCGGCAGGCGGCCGTAGACGATCGCCCCGACCGGGATATGGCCGCCGAGCGATTTTATGCCGCGCATGGATAGTTCAAACGATGCGGTAACGGCGGCCAGCCCCGCTTCCTCATAATGACGGAGCGCCTCTGTATTCAGAATGTTGAGACCCGCGCCGCCGCAGAGGGTCAGGGAGAGCCTTTTGGCGAGCGGCAGAGCATAGATGTTGTCTGCGTACACCGCACGCAGTCCGGACGCTACGAGCGCCTCCAGACGCCGCTCGAGCTTATCCTCATCCTCCGGCCAGAGCGCCGCAGGCAGTTCGCCGATCAGCCGTTCGCCGTACTTCGCGATGAGCTCCGGCGTGAGCGCATCGATGGGGAGCAGGATCTTTTCAAATGTACCGTCCTCCGTGATTTGCGCGGCGGAGGAGAACCGCGCCCACAGCGCACAGAGGCGATTTCTGTCGCGCGATTCGGGAGCTGCCGGGAGCGCCGCATCGGATCGGTTCCACGGTTTTTCGGCACCGCGCTTTTCGAGGAGTGCGCCGAGCGCCTCGCGGCGCAGGGCATTGAGCGCTCCGGCACTCATCATGTATCCGGATGCGATGTCTGCCTTGAACTCGTTTACAAAGAACGGCGTGCCGCCGGTTTTCACGAGATTTTTCTCCGCACTCCCGGCGTCCAAAGCGCGCTTCAGCGCGATCTCCGGCGCTGCGCCTTCGGCCTTGCATGCAAGCGAGCCGTCCGACACGGTAAGCGAAGAGCCCTCCCCGGTGAGCGAGAATGCCATGCTCACGCCAATGCGGGGCGTTTCCTTCTCGTAGAGCGCGGCGAGCGACTTGAGCACCTTTTCCGCACTCTGTACATCGTCCTTCGTCCGGTAGCCGAACATTGATTTATCTCGGTGTCCGGTGAGATAGCCGTCCGTGAAGCCGCTGCGGGAGAATACCGCGCGCAGCGTGTCCTCATCGTACGCTTTGCCGTCGAGCGCCGCGCGGCAGGCCGTGACAACGGCGGCCACATACTCGGGGCGCTTCATGCGCCCTTCGATTTTGAACGTCGTCACGCCGGCCTCCGCCATCTCTTTCGCGTGACGCAGAAGCGACATATCCTTGAGCGAAAGCACATGATCACCCGCGCCGCAGTGCCAGTCGAGGCGGCACGGCTGCGCACAGAGGCCGCGGTTCCCGCTGCGCCCGCCGAGCATGGCCGAGAGGTAGCACGCTCCCGAAAGGCTCATGCAGTGCGCGCCGTGGACGAACGCCTCGGCCGTCGCGCTCGTAAGACGCGAGCAGATCTTCTCCATCTCGGAGAGCGTGAGCTCCCGCGCGAGGACGATCGTCTGATAGCCGAGCGACTCCAGGTAGAGCGCGCCGTCCGTGTTGTGCACGACGGTCTGCGTGGAAGCGTGGCGGGGCAGGTCGGGGTACCGGTCGCGGAAAAGCCGCATCACGGCGGGATCCTGAATGATGACGGCGTCCGCGCCGGAGAGCGCGATCTGATCGGCTTCTTCGGTGAGAGCATCCATCTCGCCGTCCGTCACGAGCGTGTTGACCGTGACAAACACTTTTGCGCCGCGCTCGTGGCAGAAGCGCACGGTCTCCGGGAGGGACACATCATCGAAATTTTCGGCGTTGCGCCGGGCGTTGAAATTCTTGGCACCGAGATAAACGGCATCCGCGCCGCAGCGCACGGCAGCCGTTACCGCGGGAAAACCGCCCGCCGGAGCCAGAATGATCGGTTTTGTCATACGGTCGTTTCCTCGTTCCGTAAAGTTTTTCGCGAA
Source organism: uncultured Oscillospiraceae bacterium (assembly GCA_964552365.1). Lineage (GTDB taxonomy): Bacteria > Bacillota > Clostridia > Oscillospirales > Oscillospiraceae > Apopatocola. The sequence goes on from CAZKGZ010000027.1 coordinate 2,734, forward strand.
GCGAACATAAGAGAGAAGCTTACGCTCAAAAGGGCGCAGGAGATCCAGATCGCGTGCTCTGCGAGCCGTGCCGTCAGCCATGCGCCGACGCCCGCGCCGAGAGCGAACAGACCGATCACGCCGAAGTAGGTGAGCGCGCGGTGCAGCACGGCTTTATCGTGCTCGTGCAGATACTCGCAAAGCGCCTCCGTGCCGCTGCGCAGATTGCCGATGCACATCGTGCTCGCGTAGGCGTGTCCGCGCACTTTGCGGAAAGTCTGCACCTGCATGGCGCACACGAACGACACGACGGCGTTGGCAAGCGCGTTCATGCTCTGCGGGATGAAACCGACGACGGCGAGCAGGAAGATCTCCGAGAGGATGATGAGCTGCCGCCAGTGGATCTTTTCCATATTCTTGTACCGCCGGTGGATGCACTCGGCGACAAATATGCCGAGCGCGAATGCGATCAGCGGAATGAAGTAATGCACGGCGCGCGAAAAATCGCCGCCGAACAGGCTCGCACTGAGCAGGACAACGTTGCCGGTCTGCGCATTTGCGAACACCTTGCCGCGCCCTATGTATGTGTAGGCATCCTGCAGCCCGCCGGAGAGAATGATGAACGAAGCCGTCCACATAGAATCCGACATCTGCCGCCGCGATTGATTTGCATTTTTTGCCATGGGCAAGACCTCTTGCAGAAATGGTTTTAACATCTTATTAAAGCACAAATTCCCCGATTTCGCAACCGTTCGGGCAAAAGAATACCGCGCATCCGGAGAACCGAATGCGCGGCAGCGGGGGAAAGAAGAAAGAAGAAAAAAGGAAGAACAGAAACAGCAAATTACTTTACGCCGAAAAGAAGGTCGGCGTAGGTCGGGAACGGCCAGCGGTCGGCGGGGATGAGCTTCTCCGCCTTGTCGCACGGCACGCGCAGCGCGGTCATCTTCGGAAGGATGCTGTCGCGGATGAACTCGGACGCGGTCAGTGCATCGTCGATGCCGTGGTATTCATCGAGCGCCTCGCTGAGGACCTCGGCGGCGTCATCGATCTCATCGGCCAGCGCCGCAAGACGCTTGATCTGCTTGGCTTCATAGAGCCCTGCGGCAGTCGGCACGGCCGTGCAGCGGGCGTTGAGACCTGCGGAGAGCTTGTCGGCATAATCCGTAACGGCGGGGAGGACGGAGCGGCGCACCATGTCGAGCAGGGTCTGCGCTTCAATGTGAACGGTCTTGCGGTAGTTATCGAGAAGGCTCTCCAGACGCGAATGCACCTCGGTCTCGGAATAGATCTTGTGCGTCTTGAAGAGAGTGATATTTTTCTCAGCCGTCAGATACGGCAGCGCATCGGGCGTGGTGGGCAGATTCAAAAGGCCGCGCTTCTCGGTCGCTTCGACGATCCACGAATCATCGTAGCCGTTGCCGTTGAAGATGATGCGCTTGTGGTCGCGGATGGTTTTCTGAATGAGTTTGTGGAGTTCGCCCTCAAAGTCGTCCGCTTTCTCGAGCACATCGGCGTACTGACGCAGCGATTCCGCCACGGCAGTGTTGAGCATGATGTTGCAGCAGGCGATGGAGTCGGACGAGCCGACCATACGGAACTCGAAGCGGTTACCGGTGAACGCGAAGGGCGAGGTGCGGTTGCGGTCGGTCGAGTCGCGCAGGAACTTCGGCAGCACATGCGCGCCGAGCTTCATGACGATCTTCTCGCTGCCGGTATACGGCGCGTCCTTCTCGATGGAATCGAGCACAGCCGCGAGCTCGTCGCCGATGAAAATGGATATGACCGCCGGAGGCGCTTCGTTCCCGCCGAGACGGTGGTCGTTGCTCGCCGTGGCAACGGAGAGCCGCAGCAGATCCTGATAATCGTCCACGGCCTGAATGACCGCGCACAGGAAGAGCAGGAAGCGGGCGTTCTGATGCGGCGTGTCGCCGGGCTTGAGCAGGTTCACGCCGGTATCGGTGCACATCGACCAGTTGTTGTGCTTGCCGGAGCCGTTCACGCCTTCAAACGGCTTCTCATGGAGAAGACATACGAGCCCGTGGCGGGCGGCGACTTTCTTCATGACTTCCATCGTGAGCTGGTTGTGGTCGGTGGCGATATTCGCGGTGGTGAAGATGGGGGCAAGCTCATGCTGCGCGGGAGCGACCTCGTTGTGCTCGGTCTTGGCCAGCACGCCGAGCTTCCAGAGCTCTTCGTTGAGGTCTTCCATAAATTCGGTCACGCGCGGCTTGATGGCGCCGAAATAGTGGTCGTCCATCTCCTGCCCTTTCGGCGGCATCGCGCCGAGCAGCGTGCGGCCGCAGAACATCAGGTCGGGGCGCTTTTCGTACATCGCGCGGTCCACCAGGAAATACTCCTGCTCGGGGCCGACCATCGGGCGGACGGTTTTCACATCGTCCATGCCGAAGAGCTTCAGTATGCGCAGCGACTGCTTGCTGAGCGCCTGCATGGAGCGCAGCAGCGGTGTTTTCTTATCGAGCGCTTCGCCGCCGTAGGAGCAGAACGCCGTCGGGATGCAGAGCGTGTGGTCTTTGATAAAGGCATAGCTGGTCGGGTCCCACGCCGTATAGCCGCGGGCCTCGAATGTGGCGCGCAGGCCGCCGGAAGGAAAGCTTGAGGCGTCCGGCTCGCCCTGGATCAGCTCTTTGCCCGAAAACTCCATGATGACGCCGCCGTCGGGCGAGGGGGCGATGAAGCTGTCGTGCTTCTCGGCGGTGCTGCCGGTGAGCGGCTGGAACCAGTGCGTGAAGTGCGTGGCGCCGTTGGCTACGGCCCAGTCCTTCATGGCTTCGGCCACGACGTTCGCGACGGTCGTATCCAGCGAGCCGCCTTCATACACGGTCTTCTTGAGCGAAACATAGATCTCATACGGCAGTTTCGCTTTCATCACGCGGTCATCGAATACAAGGCTTCCGAAATACTCCGGTACGGTACTCATGTTCTGTTCACTCCTTCAATTATATAAGAAAAATTTTTGACGGTAAAAAATGCAAAAGGCGTCTCGGAGATCACTCTCCAAGACGCCTTTGCCTTCGATGGGCGTCATTATATGCGCACTGCACGGTTTTGTCAACCCCCCATTTAAAATTTTTTGCAATTTTAATCGTTGACCGCTGCAAAACCGAATGATATAATCTGTATCGTTAAATGAGCAACGGAGTTCATTCGAAGGGAAAGTGCACCCTTTTCGAATGAGCTCCGTATTTTTTTCGGAAAAGAGGGCAACACTCTATGAAGCGCGAAGGAGAAGTCCGCATCCCCTCGGGCTGCGCCATTTCCGCCGTGATCTCCCGCGAGGGACGGCGCATGAGCGGCGAGGCGGTCATCCGCAGCATGGTCCCCATGCACGATCGCTCCAACGGTCTCGGCGGCGGTTTTGCCGCCTACGGCATCTACCCGGAGTACCGGGATTTTTACGCATTCCACATATTTTTCGATGACAACACCACGCGCCGCGAATGCGAAGCCAAACTCAAGGAAGGCTTCGAGCTCGTGTACGCCGAGCAGATCCCCATCCGCATCATCCCGGAAGTGACGGATGTGCCGCACATCTGGCGCTATTTCGTCTCGCCTCTGCCGAGCGTCCTCAAGCGGCAGCAGCTCGACGAGAAGGAGTTCACGGCGCGCGCCGTCATGGACATCAACACGAAGCTCAAGGGCGCATATGTGTTCTCGAGCGGCAAGAACATGGGCGTATTCAAAGCGGTCGGCTACCCCGAAGATGTCGGCCGGTTTTACCGTCTGGAGGAGTACGAGGCGTACAGCTGGACGGCGCACGGGCGCTATCCCACGAACACCCCCGGCTGGTGGGGCGGCGCGCATCCGTTCGCGCTGCTCGACTACACGGTCGTCCACAACGGCGAGATCTCGTCGTACGACGCCAACCGCCGGTTCATCGAGATGTTCGGCTACAAATGCACGCTGCAGACCGATACCGAGGTCATCGCGTACATCGCCGATTATCTTCTCCGCCGTCAGGGCCTGACGCTTGAGGAAACGGCTTCCGTGATCGCGGCTCCGTTCTGGAGCACCATCCGCGGCAAAGCGGCGAGCGAAGCGGAGCGGCTTACGTATCTGCGCACGGTATTTTCGAGCCTCCTTGTCACAGGCCCCTTCTCCATCGTGCTCGGCTTCAACGGCGGCCTCATGGCGCTCAACGACCGTCTGAAGCTCCGCTCCATGGTCACAGCGGAAAAGGACGACCTCGTATTTATCGCGAGCGAGGAGGCGGCCATCCGCGCCATGGAGCCGGATGCGCGCAATGTCTGGGCACCGATGGGCGGCGAGCCGGTCATCGTCCGGGTTCGGGAGGGACAGTACTGATATGGGTATCGAATATGTTTATCCGCCGTTCGAGGTCATTCGCCGCGACGAGCGGTGCACGCGCTGCCGGATCTGTGAAAAGCAATGCTCCAACGGCGTCCACACCTACGACGCCGAGAATAAGCGCATGATCGCGGACGAGTCGAAATGCGTGGACTGCCAGCGGTGCGTGGCGCTTTGCCCCACGCGGGCGCTGAAGATCGTGAAGACCGACTGCACGCTGCGCGAAAACGGCAACTGGAAAGCAGACACCATCCGCGAGATCTACAAGCAGGCGGCGACCGGCGGCATCCTCCTCTCGTCCAACGGCAACCCGACCGAACAGCCGGGCTATTGGGACAGACTTCTCATCAACGCCTCGCAGGTCACGAACCCCTCCATTGACCCGCTGCGCGAGCCGATGGAAACGCGCGTGTTCCTCGGCAGCAAGCCCAACACCATCCGCCGCAATGCGGACGGCACGCTCAACACGGAGCTCCCGCCGCAGCTCGAGCTCTCCGTTCCCATTCTGTTCGCCGCCATGAGCTACGGCGCCATCAGCTACAACGCCCATGCGGCGCTCGCCCGCGCAGCCGAAGAGCTCGGCACCTTCTATAACACCGGTGAGGGCGGCCTGCACCGCGACTTCTACAAATACGGCGCGAACACGATCGTGCAGGTCGCTTCCGGCCGCTTCGGCATCGAGGAAAATTGCCTGAACGCCGGCGCGGCGATCGAGATCAAAATGGGGCAGGGCGCGAAGCCCGGCATCGGCGGACATCTCCCCGGCGCGAAGATCGTCGGCGACGTATCCAAGACCCGCATGATCCCCGAAGGCGCGGACGCCATTTCTCCCGCACCGCACCACGATATTTATTCCATCGAGGATCTGCGCCAGCTCGTCTATTCGCTCAAGGAAGCGACGCAGTATAAAAAGCCCGTCATCGTGAAGGTCGCCGCCGTGCACAACATCGCCGCCATCGCGAGCGGCATCGCCCGCAGCGGCGCGGACATCATCGCCATCGACGGCTACCGCGGCGGCACGGGTGCCGCTCCCACGCGCATCCGTGACAATGTGGGCATACCGATCGAACTTGCGCTCGCCGCCGTCGACCAGCGTCTGCGCGATGAGGGCATCCGCGGCAACGTGTCGCTCATCGTGGGCGGGAGCATCCGCTCCTCGGCCGATGTCGTCAAAGCCATTGCGCTCGGCGCGGATGCGTGCTATATCGGCACGGCGGCGCTCCTTGCGCTCGGGTGCCACCTGTGCCGCTCCTGCCAGACGGGACGGTGCAACTGGGGCATCGCCACGCAGCGCCCGGAGCTTGTGGCGCGGCTCGACCCCGAAGTCGGCGCGGAACGCCTCGTCAACCTTGTGACGGCGTGGAAGCGCGAGATCCGGGAGATGATGGGCGGCATGGGCATCAACTCCATCGAAGCGCTCCGCGGCAACCGCGTGATGCTCCGCGGCATCGGCATGACCGAAAAAGAGCTCGAAATTCTCGGCGTCCGCCACGCGGGTGAATAAAGTCACAGTGGAAAAGTGAAAAGAGGTATGATATTATGGATTATATAGAAGCCGGTCCGCTCTCCTTTTCCGAGCTGAATGATACCATCCGCAGCGCGGGGGCCAAATGCCGCATCAATGCGTGCCTCGGGCAGCGGTTCATCGGCGCGGGCATGTCGCACAAGAGCATCGAGATCGACGGCATCCCCGGCAACGCGCTCGGCGCGTACCTGAACGGCGCGGACATCACCGTGCACGGCAACGCACAGGACGCCGTCGGCGACACGATGAGCGCCGGACGGATCGTCATCCACGGCAGCATCGGCGACGCCGCCGGATACGCCATGCGCGGAGGAGAGATCTATGTGGAGGGCAATGCGGGCTACCGCGCCGGCATCCACATGAAGGAATATAAAGAGCACAAGCCCGTCATCGTCATCGGCGGGCGCGCCGGGAGTTTTCTCGGCGAATACCAGGCGGGCGGGCTCATCATCGTCCTCGCCCTGCACACGGACGGCAAGCCGGTCACCGGGTACTTCCCCTGCACCGGCATGCACGGCGGCAAGATGGTCTTCCGCGGCGATGTATCGCGCGTGCCGCTCTCGAGCCGCGTGACGACGCGCCCCGCGACCGAAGAAGACAAGGCGGAGTTCTCGCCCTATGTGCGCGAGTTCTGCACGCTCTTCGGCAAGGACGCGGAAGCCATGCTCCGCGACAGCTACACCGTCGTCGTCCCCAACAGCAAGAACCCCTATAAACAGATGTATGTTTCCGATTGAACTATAAGAAAGGCAGGAACGGCATGAACTATTCGGCGTCCGAGATCCGACAGTATGTCGAAGAGGAGGATGTGAAATTCCTCCGCATGACATTTTTCGATATGGCAGGCAAGCAGAAAAACATTGCGATCCTGCCGGCCTCTCTCGACCGCGCATTCTCCGAGGGCATCGCCTTTGACGCTTCCGCCGTCGGCTTCGGCGACGAGATGCACTCGGATCTCTTCCTGCAGCCGGACACCTCCACGCTCTGCCTGCTGCCTTGGCGGCCGGATCACGGGCGTGTGGCGCGTATGTTCTGCCGCATCGTCCGCGGAGACGGTACGCCGTATGAAGGCGATGCGCGTGCCGTGCTGCAAAAGGCCGTCGAGGACGCCGAAGCGCGCGGCATATCGTTCGCGTTCGGCTCGGAAATGGAGTTTTATCTCTTCCGGCGCGATGCCGACGGTGAGCCGACGCGCATCCCCTATGATCACGCGGGATACATGGACATTGCCCCCGAGGACAAGGGCGAGAATGTCCGCCGCGAGATCAGCCTGACGCTTGAGCAGATGGGCATCCTGCCCGAATGCTCGCACCACGAGCAGGGGCCGGGACAGAATGAAGTTGATTTCCGCTATGCCTCTCCCGTGAAAGCGGCGGACGACGCGGTAACGTTCCGCGCCGTGGTGAACACCGTAGCCGTGCGCAGCGGCCTCGCCGCCGATTTCTCCCCGAAACCGCTCCGCAGCGAGCCGGGCAACGGCATGCATATCAACATTTCCGCGCAAAGCCGCACGGGCGAGGACATCATGCCGCAGGTCATTGCGGGCATCCTCGCGCACATCGAGGAAATGACGGCGTTTCTGAACACCGTGCCATCTTCGTACCAGCGCCTCGGCAACTGCAAGGCGCCGCGGTACATCTCCTGGTCGGAGGAAAACCGCTCACAGCTCATCCGCATCCCCGCCGCTCACGGCGAGTACCGCCGTGCCGAGCTGCGCTCGCCGGATCCGCTGTGCAATCCGTACATTGCCTATACGCTCCTCATCCGCGCCGGACTGGACGGCGTCGAAAAGCACATGGAGCTGCCGGAGGCGGCCGATGTGAACTTCTTCACAGCCCCCGAAGAGGTACGGAAACAGTATAAGACTCTGCCGCCCACGCTTGCCGATGCGCGCACCGTCGCCCGCACGAGCGAGTTCATCGCATCCTCGCTGCCTAAAAGCCTCGTGGCCTTCTACACGAAATAAATCATAAGCGAAAAAGCTGTCGGAGAGGGGGGACGCTCTTGGAATTCTCGGCTCGCACCTACAGCGTGCTGTCCGTAGCCGCTGCGGAAAAATTTCATACTTCGCTGCGGGAGATGCTGCCGAGAGAGCAATATGCCCCCGTCCATTCGGTGCGCGATGCCGCCGAAGCACGGCGGTGCATTCTGGAGCGCAGCTACGACATCATCGTCATCAGCGCGCCCCTGCCCGATGAATTCGGCACGCGCCTTGCACAGCATGCCGCCGACCGGAGCGGAGCGGGCGTACTGCTGATGGTCCGTGCCGAGCACTATTCCGACATCAGCGCGCAGGCAACGCCGTACGGCGTGCTCACGCTGCAGAAGCCGACCTCCACGCAGATGATGCTCCAATGCATGGAGCTCCTTTGCGCCACCCGCGAGCGCATCCGCCGCATGGAGCAGAAGACCGGCTCCGTAGAAGAAAAAATGGCGGAGATCCGCCTCGTAAACCGCGCCAAATGGGTCCTCATCCACCAGGGCCTCACCGAAGAAGAAGCCCACCGCCAAATAGAAAAAGCCTCCATGGACCGCTGCGTCCCCAAAAAAACGATCGCAGAAGAGATCCTCAACGGAGGCTAATCGAAAAATCGGAAAAAGAAAACCGAGCTTCTGACGAGATGTCAAAAGCTCGGATATTCTTGGTGGAGACGAATGGGCTCGAACCATCGACCTCATGCGTGTGAAGCATGCGCTCTAACCAGCTGAGCTACGCCTCCGAATGCACTGTGCAGGAAAAAGTGGTGACCCGTACGGGACTCGAACCCATGTTACCGCCGTGAAAGGGCGGTGTCTTAACCACTTGACCAACGGGCCATATTAGATTTTAAGGGGACACACCGGAGGATGTGCCCCCTTTTTGGTAGCGCTGACTGGATTCGAACCGGTGACACTTCGGGTATGAACCGAATGCTCTAGCCAACTGAGCTACAGCGCCATATAAAAGCATAGGAATTATACCGAATTCCTGAATACTTGTCAAGGTTTTTCGAGAGTCCGGGCACCTTTTTCAGGCGCCCGGGTCTCTGGCAGGGGAAGAAGGCTTCGAACCCTCGGCCTACGGTTTTGGAGACCGCCGCTCTACCAGCTGAGCTATTCCCCTAAATAGATGGTGGGCCTTCAGGGACTCGAACCCCGGACCGACCGGTTATGAGCCGGCTGCTCTAACCAACTGAGCTAAAGGCCCATAGCACTTAAGAAATATCGAGCCGCCACCTGAGGTAGCGGCTCGACCGTTGTGGCTCCTCCTGTCTGACTCGAACAGACGACACCGCGGTTAACAGCCGCGTGCTCTACCGACTGAGCTAAGGAGGAATATCGTGAGCCCGAAATGAAATCTCGGGCTCATTGTGTTGGCGTTGACCTATTTTCCCGGCCCGTCGCCAGGCAAGTATCGTCGGCACAGGTGAGCTTAACTTCCGTGTTCGGAATGGGAACGGGTGGACCCTCACCGTTAAAAACACCAACTGCATTTGACTACCGTCAAATACTACAATATCAAACCCTGTTTGTCAAGGTTTATTTTGCCTGTACTCTGAAAACTGAACAATGAGAGATGGGTGAAGCAAAGCTTGCCTGCATA
>CAZKGZ010000028.1:0-12027 GCA_964552365.1 uncultured Oscillospiraceae bacterium
ATCTTAGTTTCTACTATATATAGAATATACTATAATAATATATTTCTGTTTACAGGATGGGGAAAATGTGATATACTAAATTAGTTATAATACGGGTAATTATCTGCGTAAAAGGAGACGGAGAGAAGATGAATTCCCTCAATGATATATGGAACAGCATTCTTGCCATTCTCGGGCAGAATCTGACGGCCACGGCGCTCAACACATGGTTTGCCGACTGCACGCCCGTGGAGCTGGTGAACAACCGTCTTGTCATCCACACGCCGACGGAATTTAAGCGCGACATCATTCAGACCCGCTTCTCCGGTACGATCATCGCCGCGCTCAACGATCTCTTCTCCGCCGAATTCAAGCTCACGATCCTCGCCGGCGACGAGCTCGAGAGCTACATTTCCGAGACGAAGACCGACGATACGCTCCCCGAGGTCGCGGGCTTCACGTTCGACAACTTTGTTGTCGGCCCCTCGAACAAGTATGCGCATGCGGCGTCCATTGCCGTGGCCGACAATCCGGGAAAAATTTATAACCCGCTCTTCATTTACGGCAACTCCGGTCTCGGCAAAACGCACCTGCTCCTCGCCATCGGCAGCCAGATCCACACGAAGAACCCGAAGGCGAAGATCGTATACGTAAAGGGCGACGACTTCACGAACGACCTTATCCACGCCATTCAGGTGGGCGGCGGCGAGGACTTCCGCGCGAAGTACCGCAGCGCCGACCTGCTCCTCATGGACGATATCCAGTTCATCGCCGGCAAACAGCAGACGCAGGAGGAATTCTTCCATACCTTCAATACGCTCTACGAAGCCGGAAAGCAGATCGTCGTCACATCCGACCGTCCGCCGATGGATATGAACAAGCTCGAAGACCGTATCCGCACGAGGCTCGAATGGGGCCTCATGGCAGACGTTCAGCCGCCGGATCTCGAGACGCGCATGGCCATCACGCGCAACAAGGCCGCGCAGCTCGGCATGGTGCTCTCGGACGATGTCGTGGAGTTCATCGGCGAGAACGTCACATCCAATATCCGTCAGCTCGAGGGCGTGGTGAAGAAGATCACCTCGTATCACGATTTGATGAAAGACGAGATCACCGTAACGACCGTGCGGCGCGCCATCAAGGATGTCATCCGCGTGGGAACGTATGTGCCGACGCCCGACATCATCATTGCGGAGACCGCGCTCTACTACTCCATCACCGAGCAGGCGGTGCGCGGGCAGTCCCGCCAGAAGAATACGGCCACGGCTCGCCAGGTCGCGATGTATCTCTGCCGCACGCTCACCAACATGGCGCTCGCCGACATCGGCACGCAGTTTGAAGGGCGCAACCACACGACCGTCCTCTCGTCCATCCGCAAAGTCGAGGAGCTCATGAAAACGAGCCCCGAAATGCAGACCGTTATCCGCGATATCACTTTCAACATCAACTCCAAAGCCTGAAAATCATCCTATATCAACGCTTTTCGCGGCTTTTCCACAATGGGTATGTTCAAAACCTGTTGATAAATGTGCAAAACTCTTCTCTCCTATGTTCTTTGTGGAAAACGTTGAAAACCGGCCCCAAAATTATCAACAGCGGTTTTCGTTGAAAATCAAGGCACAATACGGGTTTTCCACAAATTTTCGTACTACTAATACTTGCTGCTAAAAAAATAATCTTTCTATCTTTCTTTCTGAAGAAACGGAGGAAACAAAATGAAGTTCACCTGTGAAAAATATCTCCTGAGTCTCGCCGTTGCAACGGCCGGCCGCGCCGTGGCGTCCAAGAGCCCGATCTCCGCGCTCGAGGGTCTGCTCATCGAAGCCGGACACAATGTCCGCATCACGGGCTACGACCTGAAAAAGGGCATTTACACCACCTTCCAGGCCGATGTGAGCGTCACCGGTACGGTCGTTCTGTCCGCGAAGCTCTTCAGCGACATCGTCCGCAAGCTGCCCGACGGCATCGTCACGGTCTGCTCCGATGAGTACAACACCGTCAACATCACCTGCGGCAACGCCGACTACAACATTTCCGGCGTCTCCCCCGAGGATTATCCCGAGCTCCCCTCGCTCGACCGCTGCAGCATGTTCACTCTCCCGCAGGAGAAGCTCGCGCGCATGATCTCCGAGACGAGCTTCGCCATTTCCACGAACGAGTCCCGCCCCGTGTATACCGGCGCTCTCTTCGAGGTGGAGAACAACTCCCTCACCATGGTCGCCGTGGACGGCTACCGCATGGCCATCCGCCGCGAGGAAGTCGATTCGTGCGATGTGGAGCAGCTCAAGTTCATCGTGCCCGGCACGTCGCTCTCCGATGTGGAAAAGATCTGCATGAGCCCCGAGGAGCCGGTGAAGGTCTCCGTCGGCCAGAGCCATGTTTCGTTCTCCGTGGGCGATACGGTGCTCATCTCCCGCCGCCTCGAGGGCGAGTTCCTCAACTACCGGAAGACCGTACCGAACGACTTCCCGTATAAATTCACCGCCCAGCGCGCCGACATCATCCGCTGCGCCGAGCGCGTGAGCCTCATCATCGATGACCGCACGAAGAACCCGCTCCGCTGCAGCTTCGGCGACAACATCCTCAACATCACCTGCGCCACTTCCCTCGGCCGCGCCGAGGACTGCTGCCCCATCGACGGCGACGGCGGCAATATGCTCATCGGCTTCAACAACAGCTATCTTCTCGATGCCCTCAAGGCCGCGCCCACCGATACGGTGTGCATCAACATCGTAAACGGCAACTCCCCGTGCGTCATCACGCCCGAGGACGGCAGCGACAGCTATCTTTATATGATCCTTCCCGTGCGCCTGCGCGCGGAGAGCTGATGCGCGTCAATGCCGTGCAGACGGAGAACTTCCGTCTGCTGGAACCCCAGAGCGTAGAGTTCTCCCCGGGCGTCAACGTCATAGCGGGCGCGAACGCGCAGGGAAAGACGACGCTTTTAGAGAGCGTGTATCTGCTCACGGGCGCGAAGAGCTTCCGCACCTATTACGATAAGGAGCTCATCGCCTTCGACAAAGACGCCGCGCTCATTCGGGGCAGCATTTTCGCCGCGGAGCGCGAGCAGAACATCGAAATATCGCTGCGGCGGGGGAGGACCCGTCAGATCAAGCGCAACGGCGTGAAAGCCTCGCCCGGCGAGATATCGGATTATCTCAAAGCCATTCTCTTCTCGCCCGACGATCTTGCCATGATCCGCGGGGCGGCTTCACTGCGGCGCAAAATGATGGACAGCGCCATCACGCAGCTCCGCCCGGGATACGGCGCGATGATCGCGGAATACAGCCGCCTGCAGGAGAGCAAAACGCGCGTACTCAAGGACTGGCGCGAAAAGCCCGACCTTCTGGATACACTTGATGTCTACTCGGACGGCATGTGCCGTCTGTCGGCGAAGATCATCCGCTACCGCGCCTCGTTCGCGCGGCGCCTTGCGGAGAGCGCGAGAGCCGTGCAGAGAGAATTCTCCGGCGGGACGGAGGAGCTCGGCATCGAGTATTCCACCGTTTCGACCGTCCGGGACCCGACAGCCGCCGAGAAGGAGATTTTTGAGGCCGTTTCCGAACGGCAGCGCGCCCTGCGGCAGGCGGAGCTGGACAGCACGCTCTGTCTGGTGGGAGCGCACAAGGACGACCTTCTCATTACGATCAACGGCGCGGATGCGCGCTCGTATGCATCGCAGGGACAGACGCGCACGGCGGCCCTCTCCGTAAAGCTCGCCGAGCGCGAGATCTTCCTGCAGGAGACCGGCGAGGAGCCGGTGCTTCTTCTGGACGATGTCCTCTCCGAGCTCGACAGTGCGCGGCAGGAGTTTGTCTTAAACCGCATCGGCGGCGGACAGACGCTCGTGAGCTGCTGCGAGGCGGCTTCGCTCGCACGCATGAGCGGCGGGCGCGTACTCTTTATGGACAAAGGGCGGGTAAGCGAAAAATGTATCTCCATTTAGGCGTTGATACGGTCGTGAAAACCGAGAGCATTCTCGCGGTATGCGACCTGGACAATACAAGCTCTTCCCACATCACGCGCGACTACCTGCGCCGGGCCGAGGAGGCGGGCGAGGTGATCAACGTGGCGGAGGATCTGCCGAAATCCTTTGTTGTCTGCGTGGAAAACGGGCGAAAGCGCGTATATCTCTCGCAGCTCAACACCGCTACGCTTCTCAAGCGCGCGGAAAACGCATCCTTTGAATAACTCATCACGGAGGAAAACCCATGTCGGATAATATCAGCAGCGTAAACGAAAACGCCAGCGCATACGACGCGAGTCAGATCCAGGTCCTCGAAGGACTGGAAGCCGTCCGTATGCGTCCGGGCATGTACATCGGCTCGACGAGCACGAGCGGCCTGCACCATCTGGTGTATGAGATCGTCGATAACTCCATCGACGAAGCGCTCGCGGGCTTCTGCACCCACATCGAAGTAACGATCGAGCCGGGCAACTCCATCTGCGTCACCGACAACGGCCGCGGCATTCCCGTGGACATTCAGGAGCAGACCGGAAAGCCGGCCCTCGAGGTCGTTTATACCGTTCTGCACGCCGGCGGCAAATTCGGCGGCGGGGGCTACAAGGTCTCCGGCGGCCTGCACGGCGTCGGCGCGAGCGTTGTCAACGCGCTCTCCGACTGGCTCACCGTGCGCGTATTCAAAAACGGCAACATCTACGAGATGAAGTTCTCCCGCGGCCACATCACGGAAGAAATGAAGATCGTCGGCAAAACGGACAAGCACGGCACGCAGGTGCGCTTCCATCCGGATCCGGAAATGTTCGACGACACCGTATATAACTACGATACGCTCTTCAAGCGCATGCGCGAGCAGGCGTTCCTGAATGCCGGCCTCACCATCACCATCGAAGACACCCGTCCCGAGCAGGAGCAGCGTCAGGTGCTCTGCTACGAAGGCGGCATCCGCGAGTTCGTCACGGAGCTCAACCACCACAAAACGCCGGTGCACGAGAAGGTCATCTACATGTCCGGCGAGCGCGACACCTCCATGTGCGAGATCGCCATGCAGTGGAACGACGGCTACGACGAGCGCATCGAATCCTTTGCCAACAACATCCTCACGCCGGAAGGCGGCATGCACGAGACCGGCTTCCGCACGGCTCTCACGCGCGTCATCAATGCCTACGGCAAATCGCGCAAGATCCTCAAGGACGAGGACAACCTCTCCGGCGAGGACTGCCGCGAAGGCCTCACGGCCATCATTTCCGTAAAGCTCGAGAACCCGCAGTTTGAAGGCCAGACGAAAGCCAAGCTCGGCAACAGCGACATCCGCACGATGGTCGACTCCGTCGTGAGCGACAAGCTCGAGCAGTTCTTAGAGGAAAACCCCGCCGTTGCGAAGCAGATTTTGGAAAAGGGCCTCTCCGCCTCCCGCGCGAGAGAAGCCGCCCGCAAGGCGCGCGACAGCGTCCGCCGCAAGACCGGCCTCGAGTCCGGACAGATGCCCGACAAGCTGCAGGACTGCAACGAGCGCGACCCGTCTCTGTGCGAGATCTACATCGTCGAGGGCGACAGCGCCGCAGGCTCTGCCATTCAGGGCCGCGACTCCCGCTTCCAGGCGATACTCGCCATGTGGGGCAAAATGCTCAACGTGGAAAAAGCGCGCGTCGATAAGATCTACACCAACGATAAGCTCTATCCGCTGATCGTCGCGCTCGGCGCGGGCATCGGCAACGAGTTCAATATCGACAAGCTCCGCTATCATAAGATCATCATCATGGCCGATGCCGATGTCGACGGCTCGCACATCCGCACACTTTTGCTTACGTTCTTCTTCCGCTATATGCGTCCGCTCATCGAAAACGGCTATGTGTACAGCGCCGTGCCGCCGCTCTTCAAGCTCAGCCGCGGCAAGCAGCAGCGCGTGGCGTACTCCGACGAGGAGCGCGACGCCATCTCCCGCGAGCTGCGCGGCGACAACCCGGACGCAAAGGTCGACATCTCCCGCTTCAAAGGCCTCGGCGAGATGGACCCGCACGAGCTGTGGGAGACCACCATGGACCCGGAGCGCCGCACGCTCCGCCGCATCACGCTCGAAGACGCCCAGCGCGCCGATGAGATCTTCACCGTTCTCATGGGCGACGAGGTCGAGCCGCGCCGCGATTGGATCGAGACCAAGGCGCGCTATGTCGTCAATCTGGATTACTGAGGAGGCGGGAATATGGCACATAAACGCGATTACAAACCGGAAGACATCGCCTTTCCCGAACAGCATATCGTCCAGTCCGAGCTCGTATCGGAAATGGAAAAGAGCTACATTGAATACGCCATGTCCGTCATCGTCGGGCGCGCTCTGCCCGATGTGCGCGACGGCCTGAAGCCCGTCCACCGCCGCATCCTCTACGCCATGTACGAGGACGGCCTCACCCGCGACAAGCCCTACCGCAAGTGCGCCACCGCCGTCGGCGACGTGCTCGGCCGGTATCACCCCCACGGCGACGCGTCCGTATACGACGCCCTCGTCCGTATGGCGCAGGACTTCTCCCTGCGCTACCCGCTCATTGACGGCCACGGCAACTTCGGTGACGTGGACGGCAACCCCCCGGCGGCTTACCGTTACACCGAGGCGCGTCTCGCCCGCATGGCGGACGAAATGCTCCGCGACATCGATAAGGACACCGTCGACTGGGACCCCAACTTCGACGAAACGCGCAAGGAGCCGCGTGTGCTCCCGAGCCGCATCCCGCAGCTTCTCGTAAACGGTTCTTCGGGCATCGCCGTCGGCATGGCGACGAATATGCCGCCGCACAACCTCAAGGAAGTCATCGGCGCCGCCGTGGAAGTGCTCGATAATCCCGATGCCACGCTCGAAGACCTCATGCGCCACATCAAGGGACCCGACTTCCCGACCAAGGGCATCATCATGGGCCGCGCCGGCATCCGCGCCGCCTACGCCACGGGCCGCGGCAAGATCGTCATCCGCGCCCGCACGGAGTTTGAAGAGCACGGCCAGAACCGTGTGCGCATCATTGTCAATGAGCTGCCCTATCAGGTAAACAAAAAGATGCTCATCAAGAACATCGCCGAGCAGGTGAAGGACAAGCGCCTCGACGACATCTCCGACCTGCGCGATGAATCCGACCGCAACGGCATGCGCATCGTCATCGAGCTCAAGCGCGACGCCAACCCGCAGGTCGTGCTGAACCGTCTCTTTGCGCAGACGCAGCTCCAGAGCAGCTTTTCCATCATCAACCTCGCCCTCGTCGACAACCAGCGTCAGCCGAAGGTGCTCACGCTGCGCCAGCTCCTCGATGAGTACCTCACGTTCCAGGAAGAGGTCATCACCCGCCGCACGAAGTACGATCTGCGCAAGGCGCGTGAGCGTGCCCACCTGCTGGAAGGCCTCCTCATCGCACAGGACAACATCGACGAAGTCATCCGCATCATCCGCACGAGCTACGATAACGCCAAGGAAAACCTCATGACGCGCTTCGGACTCGACGATGTGCAGGCACAGGCCATCCTCGACATGCGTCTCAAAGCGCTGCAGGGACTCGACCGCGAGAAGCTGCAGAACGAATATAACGAGCTCGAAAAGAAGATCGAATACCTCGTCTCGCTCCTCGAAGACCCCGAGAAGCTCAAGGGTGTACTGAAGGAAGAACTCATTGCCGTCGGCGAAAAGTACGGCGACGAGCGCAAGACCGAGATCCAGGAGATCGAGGACGAGATCGACGTCGAAGACCTCATCGCCGAGGAGCAGTGCGTCTTCACCCTCTCGCACAACGGCTACATCAAGCGCACCCCCACGGCCGAATACCGCGCCCAGGGACGCGGCGGCAAGGGCGTCCGCGGCATGGCCACGCGCGAGGAGGACTATGTGGAGAGCGTATTCACCGCTTCCACGCACGACTTCCTGCTCTTCTTCTCGAACCGCGGCCGCGTGTATGTCCGCAAGGGCTATCAGATCCCCGAAGCCGGACGGAGCGCGCGCGGCACGAACATCGTCAACATTCTCCCGCTCGAGCCGGAGGAGAAGATATCCGCCATGCTCCGCGGCAAGGGACGCGAGGACGATGCGTACATCATGTTCTTCACGAAAAACGGCGTCACGAAGCGCATGTCGCAGAGTGAGCTGAAGAATGTCCGCAAGATCGGCATCCGCGCGCTCGAGATCCGCGAGGGCGACGAGCTCGTGCAGGTGCTCAAGACGACCGGACACGAGAAGCTGCTCGTCATCACGAAGGACGGCAGCGGCACCCGCTTCGAGGAAGAGGACGTGCGCGCCATGGGCCGCACCGCCGCCGGCGTTCGCGCCATCCGCCTTCGCGAAGGCGATGAGGTCGTGGCCGCCGTGCGCGCGGGCGATGATGATGCCTCCGTGCTCACCGTTACCGAAAACGGCTACGGCAAGCGGACGCTCATCGGCGAGTTCGCCGTGCACGGCCGCGGCGGTCTCGGCATGCGCGCCTACAACGTCACCGAAAAGACCGGCAGCGTCATCGGCGCGAAGAAGGTCACGGGCGAGGAGGACATCATGCTCGTCTCCGACGACGGCACCATCATCCGCATGGAGTGCGCCGGCATCTCGGTGCTCGGCCGCGCCACGCAGGGCGTGCGCCTGATGCGCCCCGCCGAGGGTGCCCACGTGGTCGCCATGGCCCGCACCGAGCACGAAGCCGCCGAGGAAACACCGGAGGAGACGGCAGGGGAGACCCCGGCCGTTCCGGAGGAAGAATAAATGATCACGCCGAATGCGAACAATAAAAAGAAAAATCCCGTCCCCGGGATCGTTCTCGGCATCGTATTTCTCGTCCTCATCACCGCTGCGGAAAACAGCGGCAGCATCGCCGCTGTATTCGTGCTTTTCACTCTCGTCTTCTGCGCCGCCGTTGTGATCGCGGCGGTCAGAAAGGCAAAAAAGCAGCAGAAGCCGGGGGAGACCGACAAGCCGCTGCGCAGCTACACGACGCATGAGGATGTGCCGGACGCGCACTGCGTGGTGTGCGAGAACACCGGCGATGACCACTTTGCCCGCGATAAGGCGCGGCGCATTGCGCAGCTCGACGACTTTCTCAAAAACGGCATCATCGACAAGGCCGAGTACCGGAAGCTGCGCGAGCGCTTTGAAAACGACATTTGACCGTACGGAAGGAGCCATATGAAAACCGTCATTCTTTATACCGACGGCGCGTGCTCGGGAAACCCGGGCCCGGGCGGTTGGGCATCGATCCTTCGCTACGGAGAAGCCGTGAAAGAGCTCTCCGGCGGCGAGAAGGAAACCACCAATAACCGCATGGAGCTCATGGGCGTCATCGAAGGGCTGAGCGCCCTGCGCGAGGGCTGCATCGTGGAGCTCTATTCCGACAGCCAGTACATCGTCAACGCCCTCAATAACGGCTGGCTGCGCGACTGGAAGCGCCGCGGCTGGAAGCGGCGCGACGGCGAGCTCAAAAACGCCGAGCTCTGGCAGACGCTGGACGGGCTTCTCCAGAAGCACCGCGTGAAAGCCTACTGGGTGCGCGGGCACGCCGACAACGAGTACAACAACCGCTGCGACGCTCTCGCCGTGGCGGAGCGCGAAAAACTGGTGTGAGCGCCGTGCCGGAAAAGAAAAAAGACTTTTCGCAGAGCGCCCTGCGCGTATTCCTTGCGTACTACAAGCCGCATTGGAAGCTCCTGCTGCTCGACCTCTTCATGGCGGTATTCGCCGTGGCGGCGGAGCTCGGGTTTCCGTACGGCACGCGCTATGCGCTGCGGCAGCTCCTCCCGCAGGGGCTTTACCGCGAGTTCTTCCTCCTCATGGCGGCACTGCTCGGCGCGTACCTTGTACGCGCGGTGAGCCAGTACATCGTGACGCTCTGGGGCCACGAGCTCGGCGTGCGGGTCGAGGCGGACATGCGCGAGGATATCTTCGAGCATGTGCAGTCGCTCTCGTTCTCGTTCTTCGATAAGCACCGCACGGGCAAGCTCATGAGCCGCATGACGACCGATCTCTTTGAGATCACGGAGCTTGCGCACCACGGCCCCGAGACCGTGCTGCAGGCGACGCTCACCATCGTCGGCGCGTTCCTCATCCTGCTCACCATCCGCTGGGAGCTTGCGGTCATCCTCTTTGCAATGCTGCCGGTGCTGCTCTTCATCGTGATGCGCCTGCGCGTGCGGCTGCGCGAGCGGAGCCTCGATGTAAAGCGCGAGACAGCCGAGATCAACACCGCCGTGGAGGCGGGCGTTTCCGGCATCCGCACCGTGAAGGCCTTCGCCAACGAGCAGGACGCCATGGAGAAATTCCATGTCTCCAACGAAAAATTCAAATTCTCCAAGCGCGGCTACTATAAGATCTTCGGCCTTTTCAACGCATCCACGGAGTTTTCCATCTCCCTTCTGCAGCTCGTGACCATCACGGTCGGCGGCGTATTCATCATCAAGGGGAAAATGGACGCGGTGGATCTCATCACGTTCTCGCTCTATGTGAGCACCTTCGTGACCCCCATCCGCAAGCTGACGCAGTTTGTCGAGCAGTTCCAGAAGGGCAGCTCCGGCTTCCTGCGCTTTCTTGAGATCATGCGCACCGAGCCGGACATCCGGGACGCCCCGGATGCGGAGGAGCTCAAAGATGTGCGCGGCGAGGTCGAGTTCCGCGATGTGTCATTCCACTATGACCGCGGCGGCGAGGTGCTGAAAAACATCGATCTGCGCGTGCAGCCCGGCGAGACGCTCGCGCTGGTCGGCCCCTCCGGCGGCGGCAAAACGACGCTCAGCCAGCTCCTGCTCCGCTTTTACGATCCGTCCGAGGGAGAGGTGCTCGTGGACGGGCACGACATCCGCACCGTGACGCAGTCCTCGCTCCACCATCAGATCGGCATCATCCAGCAGGATGTGTTCCTCTTCGCCGACACCGTGCGCGAGAACATCCGCTACGGCCGCCCGGACGCGACCGACGCGGAAGTGGAGGAGGCGGCGCGCCGCGCGAGCATCCATAAAGAGATCCTCGAGATGCCGGACGGCTACGACTCCTTTGTCGGCGAGCGCGGCGTGAAGCTCTCCGGCGGACAGAAGCAGCGCATCGCCATCGCGCGCGTGTTTCTCAAAAACCCGCCCATCCTCGTGCTCGACGAGGCGACGAGCGCGCTCGACAGCGTGACCGAAGCCGCCATCCAGTCCTCGCTCGACACACTGAGCGAGGGACGCACCACCATCATCGTGGCGCACCGCCTGGCCACCGTGCGCGGCGCGGACCGCATCGCCGTCATCGAAAAGGGAACGATCGCCGAATACGGCACGCACCGGGAGCTTCTGGAGAAAAACGGCCGCTATGCCGAGCTCTGGAACACACAAAAGCTATCATAAACTACTTGAAAAACGGGGACGCTGTGCGTATAATACGATGCATACACTCCGGGAGGACGAAAGAAAATGGACAGAATCAAAATCAAAACGCTTTGGACGGACGCCGCTCCGTACGACGGAAAGACCATTCGGGTATGCGGCTGGGCGCGCACCATCCGCGACATGAAAAACTTCGGCTTCGTTGAGCTCAACGACGGCAGCTCCTTCAAGGGTCTGCAGGTCGTGCTCGAGCGCGACAAGGTCGCCAACTACGATGAGATCGTCCGGCAGAACGTCGGCGCGGCTCTCATCTGCGAGGGCACGCTCGTCCTCACGCCGAACGCGCCGCAGCCCTTTGAGCTGAAGGCCGCGAGCATTGCCGTCGAGGGCGTCTCCTCGCCGGATTATCCGCTGCAGAAAAAGCGCCACAGCGTCGAGTATCTGCGCACCATCCAGCATCTCCGTCCGCGCACGAACCTCTTCTCCGCGGCTTTCCGCGTGCGCTCCGTCGCCGCCGCCGCCGTGCATGAGTTCTTCCAGAGCCGCGGCTTCGTATATGTGAACACCCCCATCATCACCGGTTCCGACTGCGAAGGCGCCGGCGAGATGTTCCAGGTGACCACGCTCGACCTCGACAACCTGCCCCGCACCGAGGACGGCAAGGTCGATTACACCAAGGACTTCTTCGGCAAGCGCACGAGCCTCACGGTCTCCGGTCAGCTCAATGCCGAGAACTTCGCCATGGCTTTCGGCGATGTGTACACCTTCGGCCCCAC
>CAZKGZ010000029.1:0-11913 GCA_964552365.1 uncultured Oscillospiraceae bacterium
GTGACGTTGGTGAGATCGGTGTACTCGCCGCGGCCGACAACGCCGCCGACCGTGCCGTTATAGAAGTTCGCGGAGCCGGTAATGTTGATATTGCCTTCCACGGTCAGATCCTTCACGGAGAGGTGCACGTCCGAGGTGCCCTTCATGCGTCCGATGAGTCCGAGATAGGCGCTTTCCTTGCCCTTCACGGTGTAGTCGATCGTGAGGTTCTTCACGGTGTGACCGGCACCGTCAATGCTGCCGGAGAACACCTTGTTGCCGCCGATGGGCGTCCAGTTGATGCCGGAGAGATCGATGTCCGCCGTCAGCACGCAGGAGATGTCCGTCGTGCCGCTGTTGACTTTCTTGGCGAACCATACGAGCTCGTCGGCTGTGCCGATCTGATATACGCCGTCCGTGAGCGCGGGCTCGGTCGCGTCCTTCACCGTGACGGTGCACTCGCCGCTCACGCTGCCGCAGGTGGCCTTCACGGTCGCGGTGCCGGCGGCGACGGCGGTAACGGTGCCGTTCTTCACGGTGACCACGGCCTCGTCGGAGGAGGTCCAGGTCACGGTCTTGTCCGTCGTGTCATCGGGCTGCACCGCAGCGGTCAGCACGGCGGTATCGCCCGTGTACAGG
This sequence comes from uncultured Oscillospiraceae bacterium, assembly GCA_964552365.1. Classification (GTDB taxonomy): domain Bacteria; phylum Bacillota; class Clostridia; order Oscillospirales; family Oscillospiraceae; genus Apopatocola. Next base: position 619 of record CAZKGZ010000029.1, read on the forward strand.
CTGAGCGCCGTCTTGTTGAGCACCACGGCGGTCGCCGCCACCGACGGCTCTACCGTAACGGTGCACTCGGCCTTCACATCGCCGCACGATGCCGTGATGGTCGCGGTGCCTGCGGCCACGGCGGTGACTTTGCCGTCGGCGACAGTCGCGATCTTCTCATCGGAGGAGGACCATGTGAGCGTGTCGGTCGTGTTCTCCGGCGCTACGGTCGCGGTGAGCTCGGCGCTCTCCGTCTCGTGGAGCGTGAGCGCGGTCTCGCTGAGCGTCACGCCGGTCGCCGGGGTGACTTCGCGCGTCAGCTCAATGTAGAGATAATGGGTAACGGCCGTCATGCCGTCCATAACATTCACGAGCGCGACCTTGCTGGTCGAGGCCGGCGTGAAGAGCTTGAGGTCTTTCACATCGTCATCGCTCAGCAGCAGCTTGTCGAGCTCCGCCGCGGTGAGCGTGAAGGGGTTGGTGCCGGCTTCGTTATAATAATTTCCGGCGCTGTCCGTGACCATCAGGAAGGAGGCGTCCTTCACATTGATGGTGACGCTCTCTCCGTAGGCCGCGACGGCGCGGTGGATGGTCTGGGTGGAATCCTGACCGTCGTCGAGCTTCGTCACGCTGCAGGCCGTGTCGTTCGAGGTGACCGTGATCGTGTCATCCGCCGGTTCGCCCGAAGACTCTTTCTCGAAGCGCACCGCAACATCGTCATAGGCGAAGTACGCCGGCTGCGAGAAGCCGTAGCCGTTGTCGCTCGAGCCGGTCACATTGAACGTGACCTTCACGACCTTGCCGAGACCCGAGAGATCCCACTTCGTCCAGTCCGTTACGATGTTGTCCGGGCCGTTGCAGAGATAGATCTCCGCCGTGCCGGTCTTCGCGCCCGAGGCATCGTAGCCGGTCGCAACGAGCTTCACCCAGTCGGACTCGCTGATCTTGGCGGTCAGGCCGTTGCCGTTCATGTAGCAGTTGAGCGCGTAGGTCGTGTTGGTGACATACATATGGTCGATCACGCGGGCCGTCTCGTCCGAAAACTTCAGCGTGGGCAGGGCATCCTCGCCGAGACCGAAGCCGGAGTTGTCGGAGTAGCCGTAGTGCACGGCAAAGTTGTTCGAGCCGTTATGGCCGCCGCCGGTCGTCGCAAGGCCGGTCACACCGGCTTTGTATACGGTCAGCTGAGCCTCATATCCGCCGTACGTCTCAATATCGCTGCTGCAGTAATTCGAGACGGCGTGGCCGCCGCTCCAGTAGCACCAGGTGCCGTAGCCGCAGGAGAGAATATTGCTCAGCTCCGTGTTGTTGCTGTCTGTCCAGGTGTAAGCCTCGGCCTCCGTGGTGACGCCGGACCCGCTGCTGCCGTAGAGCAGCGTTCCGCCGTACTGCGGGCTGTCGATGAGGCTCGTCCAGTTGGTTCCGCCGGCAAAGTTCGTGCCGCCCTTGTAATCGGCGTCCTCGAATGTCAGGACGCGCAGCTCGTAGTCCGCCTCGTCATCCGCCAGTACGCCGACGGACAGCAGGGAAACGACGAGCACAAGCGCGAGCAGAAATGCCGAGATTTTTTCAGTGCGTTTCATTTCTTACTCCTTTTCATATATGATTCATGGGATCTTTGCGCGAAGGGGAGAATGTTCCGGTTATCTCACCGTCCTTTATCGTTGTCCCGTACATCGCCGCACCTGCGGCGGGACAAAAAAACGCCCGCGCAGCCGATCCGACCGCACAGGCACGAGCATCCTTTTCAAAAGGCAGGCAGTCCCGGTGTCGGCAGGTGCCCCGCAGACCGCCGACGTATCTGGCTTATCCTCTCCGAAAAAATGTCGGGAGGCATCACAGTGACCCACTCACGGGGATTTTCACCCCGTTCCGTCTGTTCTTCGCCCAAAGGGAAAAACAAGCTGTCTGCCGGTATTCGATTGTACGGAAAATTTTCCGATCCAAAGTATATATGGGTATCGCCGCCTCACCCTGTACGGCGCTTCTGTGCAGGCCGCACGGAATTTTGCAGCCGACCCGGGGGAGGGGCCGGCTGCAATTCGGGAAAGGGGGATAAGGTCATCGCCGTACCTCCCGTGTCAGGGGGGAACGCGGAGAAACGGCGGAATAGGCAAGGGGGGATCCCTCCCCCGAGGGGGAACGGGGGAGGGGATTCTCTGTGTAGGGGGAACGCAGAGAGGGGGGTTACAGGAGAGAATGAAGAATTGTCAATTTATGTTTGCGATGTGGGGGATACATCGTTCACATCAAAAAAAGCCGGTTTGCGAAAGAGATCCGGGCAACAAAAAATCGCCCGTACAGCCGATCCGACCGTACAGACGATACACTTCCCATAAAAGCAGGAAAGATGGCGGTCCCGGTGTCGGCAGGTGCCAAACAGACAGCCAACGTATCTGACTTATCCTCTCCGGAATTCCATCCGGGAGGCATCACAGTGACCCACTCGCGGGGCATCTCACCCCATTCCGTTCGTTTTCGGTTCTTCCGAAAACAGACTGTCCGTCGATATTTATTTTTCTATGGAAATATTATCACGGTTCCATCCGTAATGCAAGAGGTTTTTTGTATTATTTTTCCTCTTCCTCATCGCCGTCCTCGTCTTCCATCGATTCGTGGGCGATCACGGAGCCGGCGCGGATGCCGGCCATCAGGATGCCGAGAGAGATGTGCAGGTTGTTTTCGTCCTCGTCGTGGAGGATGAGCCCGCTGCAGACGTCTCTTTTTTTCAGCATTTCCGAGAGAATGTACCGCAGAGGGAAGCGCATCGTGTCTTCGAGCGATTCGTCCAGATTTCCCGCGGCCAGTTCGGTGCCGTCTTCGAGGACGATGAACTGCGGCTTCGGCAGCTCGCCGTCATCCCCGGTGGACTCCGGGTCGACCAGCACCGGAATATACATGTTGTCCGCAATGCCGTTGAAGAGATGCATGAGGATCTGCACATACCTGTCGGAGCCCGGCTTTTCGTAATAACGGTGCACGATCTCCTTGAGAACGGCAATGTACTCCTCGTACTCCGCATATTCGTCCGCTTCCTCATCATCGCCGCCGTCCTCGTCTTCGCCTCCGTCCGGGTCGACGATGCGGTCGGAGAAGTCGCCGTAAACGCTCTCCGTGATGTTGTGAAAGCCGTTGTAGATGATCTCAAAATCGCCGGTCTCCATACCTTGCCGGCAGATGCCGTCCAGAATATCGATCACATCTCCCAACGGGAGATGCTTGCCCGCGAGCAGCAGCGGGTTCGGCCAGCCGAAATCGTCCATCGGGAACGAGAGCACGACTTTGTAGCCGCCGTCCTCATAGGCGATGTGAAACTCGCGCGGATCGTCGTGATCGGCGAGCGTGAGGTGCACGGCATGCCCCGGCTCATCCGCGATCGCCGCGATGAGCTTATACAAGGCCTCCATCTGCTCCTCCTCCGCCGGCAGCGAGCGGAACAGAAACTCCATAACAAACTCCGCATTTTCAAAGATCTTCTCTGTCATCTCCATATCCTCCTCTTTTCTTTGTGACTATACTATAATCGTATCTCCAAGGGAAAAGGTCGCCCGCCGTGCGACAAATGCCGTTATTTGCCGAACAGGTCGCTGTGCGTGCCGGTGCGGACGAGCGTGAGGACAAGAACATCGTCCTCAATGCGATATACCAGTATCCAGTTCGGCTGAATATGGCATTCTCTGTGCCCGACCCAATTTCCGGTCAGAGCATGATCCTTGTTTTTCTTCGGAAGATCTTCACCGCGGGACAGAGTGCGGATAATGTCATCCAGAAGCTCGATATCCATATGCCGCCGCATGGCGGATCTATAGTCTTTTTTGAATTGCGTTGTCCAGACAATGTCCCGCTTCATCGCTTCAGCTCCCGCAGCGCTTCTTCCACATCCGAATAGTGCTTTACATCGGGATCCTTGGCGATGCGCTCCGCCTCGAGCATGGCGGCTGCGGTCTCCCGGTTCGGCTGATCGAGCCGGACTTCAAAGGGAAATCCGCCGGCCCGGATGGACTGGCGAAGAAAAACATTGATCGCGGTCGTCAGATTCAGACCGAGCTCTCCGTAGAGAGCTTCGCATTCTTTTTTTATGTCGCTGTCCATACGGACGCTGAAATTTGTGCTTGCCATATTTATCGCTCCTTTACATATGCTGCATGCATATTATATATCTTATGCGTTGCAAAATCAACTCATTAAACGAATATTTTCAAGGCATCACAATAACGAAAAGCGGATATTCAAGTACAAGACTCAAATATCCGCGCTCGTTATCCGTTATTCATGGCTTCCAGTACATTGCCGTAGTCGGTCTGGTAGTTCGCGCCTTCGTAGGTGCCGTTGAGCATGGTCATGGTGCGGTTCCAGGCTTCACCGCCTTCGGTGTAGGGCCGGGGCTGATAGTTGTTGAGGGTGTTCGCGTCGAGGTAGGTGCTGTCGGGGCCGACGGTGCTGCTGATGGAGCAGGGGATGAAGGAGTAGCTCTCGAGCGTCACGGTGTCGCCCGTGCGGCAGAGCGTGAGCTGCGCGATGCCGGTGTCGTAGGCGCCGGGATCGGTGCCGTTGCCGGGGTTCGTGTGGCCGCCGAAAATGAAGTTGCCGAGACCGTAGAAGATGACGCCGCCGCCGTAGGATTCGGCGGGCTGCAGCCGGTGGGCGTGCGTGCAGTACACGGCGTTGAAGCCGGTGTCGATCGAATAGCGGCACAGCTCCGTCTGCGTGTCGGTCGGCTCATAGTAGCCCTCGCGGCCCATGTGGAGGCACGCGATCGCAAAGTCCGCGCCGTCCGCCTTGAGCTTTTCAAGCCCTGCGGCGATCTTCTCGCGCGAAGCGGCGATGAGCTGCTCCTGCGCCGTGGTCGAGAGAAGGCTGAGATTGTTGTAGGTGAGCTGATTGTAGAGGCAGTAAAGACCGATCTTCACGCCGCCGTCGCTCTCGTAGATGTAGGTCTCGTCCTCGCCGGCGTAGGCGACGCCGACGGAATCGAGCGCCGCGGTCGTGTCATCGTAGGCGGTCTGGCCGAAGTCCGTGGTGTGGTTGTTCGCGAGCGTCACGAATTCCACGCTGCCCTCGGTGAGGATGTTCGCATAATCTGCGGGCGCGAGGAACACGAACTGCTCGATGGAATCGTAGTAGTTGTCCGAGAGATTGCACTCGAGGTTTGCGATCGTGAGATAGTCCTCGTCGAGATACTGCACGACCTTCTCGAACGGATAGGCGTAGTTCTTCCCGACGACGGTCTGGAACGCCGTGCCCCAGCCGCGGCGGGTCTTCGCCTCGGCAAGCGTGCAGTCGCCGACCATGGAGACCGTGAAGTACTCCGGCTCCGGTTCGGGTGTCGGCTCGGGCGTGGCGGTCGGAGAAGGCGTTGGCGTTTCTTCCACGGCCGTTTCCGCAGCCGCCGAAGGAGCGGAGGTCACCTCAGGCGAAGCGCTCGGCGCGGCCGTCGCTTCCGCTTCTTCTTTCGGCGTCGATGCGGCGCGCATCGCTACGAGCACGACGAGCGCGAGCGCCAATACACAAAGTACGATAAGAGCCGGCAGATTTTTCCGGCGCGTCGGACGATCGGACATAGACAAAGACTCCCGGTATTATTCGGTAAAATGAATGTGGTTGTTGATGTGCTCGCTGCAGAAGCAGTGGTAGCCCGCGCAGCGCGAGCAGTAGCGGAACTCGAGGTTCGGGTACTCGGTGTCGGTGCGGCCGCACACGGCGCACTTGTAGCGGTAGGGCGCGTTCTGCTGCTCGCGGTGGATGCGCTGTGCCTCGCGGCGGAAGTTTACGGTCTTGCGCGTCTGCGCAGGGGAGCGCAGATTCAGATCGCGGATGAGAAGGTCGCCGCAGAAGAGAAGATAGTTGAGCGTCGCCACGACCGGCAGCAGGCAGAGCGGGAAGCCGAGCCGGAAGATCTGAAAGACAAAGTAGAGCGCATCGACGATGGCGAGCCACTTGATCTTTATGGGGATGAAGTACATAAAGAGCACCCGCTGGTCGGGGTAGTACGTGGCGAACGAGAAGAACATCGAAAGATAGATGTAGGAGGCACCGATGCTCATGTTGTAGCCGAAGCAGTAGACGATGAACGCATAGAGGATCGTGAACACCATGCCGGTGAGGAAGTAGAGGTTGAACTTCGCCTGTCCCCACTCGTTCTCCATCGCGGTGCCGATGAAGTAGTAGAAGTAGAGGAAGAGAATGCCGAGAATGCCGGATGTGTCCGGAATGAACACGAATGTCACGAGCCGCCAGATCTGCCCCTGCAGGATCAGCTGGGGGTTCAGGGCGAGATAGTACTGCACCGTGCCGGTGCGGTCCATGAGCGTGAGCAGCCACACAACGGCGTTGCCGATGATGAGAACGCGCATCAGATTTTCGATGCCGAATCGGGGATGGCGGACACTGTACCGCTCGACCCAACGCATAAAGGCTTTCAAAGTATTGCTCCTTTCCAAACGGAACGCATTAAGATTTTAAGATAAGACAAGACTTGACAATATATTATAGCATATCGCAGGGAAAATTCAAATATTCGGAAGCGGAAGGGGAGGCTCGATTTCCAGCCGTCCGTAGCAGATGAGCTCCGCGGCGGCTGCGGGGGAGAGCATGCAGTCGGCGTCGGCTCTCTCGCGGTTCACGGCGAAGAGGTACACCGTCCCGCGGCTGTCGGCGCAGAACTGGCGGAAAGCCGCGCCTTCCTCCGTTTCAAAAAGACCGATGTCGCCGTCGAAAAGTTCGGTATTCCGCCGCAGATATACGGTCTCGCCCTTTTTGTACCATGGCGCGAGCGAGTCATCCGATACGATCACGGCAAAATCCGCCGCCGAGCCCTCCGGCACGGCGATCCGACGAAACAGCATCCGCATCACCTCTCCGCATACAGCATAACGATTTTTCACGAAAAGGTCAATACCCGCAAACAATTCCGAAAAATTGTTTATGACGACCGAACCGAAAAAACCTAAAATTTCTCTTTTCCTAATGAGAATAGTGTGATACAATCATTTGTAACTATGTGTAATTTATAGTACGAGAACCTGAAAAGAGGTCAAAACAATGGATATAGAAAAACATGAAGAAGAAACGCGCGACCGCGAGGACCTGATCGAAGGGCGCAATGCCGTCGCCGAGGCCATCCGCGCCGGACGCACCATCGACAAAATATTCGTAGCCCGCGGCGACACCGACCGCACGCTCGGCCGCATCCTCACGAAGGCGCGCGAAAAGGGCATCGTCGTCACGGAGTGCGACCGCCGCAAGCTCGATTCGCTCAGCGCGACCGGCGCGCACCAGGGCATCATCGCCCAGGCGGCCATGCGCGAGTACGCCTCCCTCGAGGACATTCTCGCCCGTGCTGCCGAGCGGGGCGAGGATCCGTTCGTCATCGTGTGCGATGAGATCGCCGATCCGCACAATCTCGGCGCCATCATCCGCACCGCCGAGTGCGCGGGCGTCCACGGCGTCATCATTCCCAAGCGCCGCGCCGCCGGCCTCACCGCCGTGGTGGACAAGGCCAGCGCCGGTGCCGCCGAGCATATGCTCGTAGCGCGCGTGACGAACATCGCCGCCGCCCTGCGCGAGCTGAAGGACAAGGGCCTGTGGGTATACGGCACGGCCGCCGACGCGCCCGCCGACCTGTGGCAGACGAAAATGACCGGCCCCATCGCCGTCGTGATCGGCTCGGAGGGCTTCGGCATGGGACGGCTCGTCGCCGAGCAGTGCGACTTCACCGTGAGCATCCCCCTGCTCGGAAAGATCACCTCGCTCAACGCCTCCGCCGCGGCGGCTGTGCTGATGTACGAGGTCGTCCGTCAGCGCAGAGGGTGAGAGGAAGCAATATGGCAAGAAAAAACAACCGTGCCGCTGCCGTGAACGGCTTCGATATGCCGGAATTCACGCTCGAGAGCATTCTCGAGGAATACCGCGACACCGCCCCCGCACCCGAACCGGAAGAGCCGGCCTGCGAAGAGCCGGTTTACGAGGAAGAGCCGGTTTACGAGGAAGAGCTGCCGCCCGAAGAGGAGTCCGCCCCGGAAGCTCCTTTGGAGGAGGAGCCGGCATACGAAGAGGATCCTCTCTTCGCCGAAGCCCTCTCCTGCGAAGAGCCGGTAAGCGAAGAGCCTGTACCGGAAGAAGAGAGCGCGCCCGAAGCACCGGCCGAAAGTGCCGAGCCGCAGGAAGCCAATTTCTTCGGACAGCAGGATATGTTTGAAAATGCGATCTTCGGCAATGACGATGCCGGGACCGAGGCCGCCGAGCCGTACGAGGAAAACTTCGAGGACGATGCGTCCTTCTATGCTCCGCCCGCCGAAACGGAGACGGAGGAAGAAACATCCGAGTCCGGCGAGAACGACGCCCCGGACGAGACCGGAGAGAGCGGAGAAAAGAAAAAGCGCGCCAAGGGCAAAAAGCGCGTCGGCGACCGCCGCTCCGGCCGCAGGGACGGGCTGTGGGGCCGCATCGTGGGCCGCGCCGCCGCCTTCTCTCTGCGCCGCGCGGATGCGCTCGCGCAGCCCGACCCCGAGCCGGAGGACGCGGAGCTCGAAATGCCTCCGCGCCGCGCCGCCAAGTTCTATGCCGGGCAGATCCCGAACCTGCACCGCCGCTTCCTCGGCGCGTGCGCGGTGTGCCTGCTCCTAACATGGATCACGGTCTTCTACACCTACGGCCTGCCGCTCCCCGGCGCCCTCAACACGGCGCGCGGCGCCTCGCTCGTGTGCCTTGCCGGTATGTTCACGGTGATGCTCCTGGGGCTCGATGTCGTAACGGCGGGCGTCATGTCCATCGTGCGCGGGCGCTTCGGCGCGGAGTCCATGATCGTTGTGGCGGCCCTCGCCGCAGCCATCGACTGCATCGCCATGACCGCGAGCGGCACAGCGCGCGGCGTATCCTTCGCCGTCATCCCCGCCTTCGCCGTGACGATCGCCCTGCGCGGCGCGCACTATTCGTGCCTCGCCTACAACGACACCTTCCTCGCGCTCTTCCACGCGCGTGATGGTTACGCAGTCACCTCCGAGGCGGATAAGAACGAGCGCATCCTCATCAAGTCCCGCCGCTCCGCCGACGGACTCGTCCGCCGCAGCGAAGAGCCGAGCGGGGCGGAAATGCTCGCCTCGTCGGCGTTCCTGCCGATGTGCGGCGTGTCGCTCGTGCTCGCCGTCATCCTCGCCATTTGTGCGGGAGACTTCGGTGCGGTGTTCCATCTCTTCTCGCTTATGACGGCGCTGTGCCTTTCGTTCAGCTGGACGATCTCCTTCCCGATGCTCTTTGCCCGCGCGGCGCGGCATCTCCGCTCGCAGGGCAGCGCCATGGCCGGATGGTCGGGCGCGCGCGATGTGGGCCGCTCCGGCCGCCTCGTGCTCACCGACACCGACATTTTCCCCGAGGACACCGTGGAGATCACCGGCATGCGCGTGCTCGATAAAAAGCACACCGCCGAGATCATCTCCCTCACGGGCGCGATGCTCGCCGCCGCCGAAACGGTCTCCGCCGCCGCATTTGCCGAACTCATGCGCCGCCAGAATTCCCCCGAGCTCACGGTCGAAAACTTCACCGTCGGCGAGGGCGGCGCGTGCGCGGACATCCACGGCGTGCAGGTGCTTGTCGGCTCGCTCGGGTATATGCATTTAAACGGCGTGAAGATCCCCGACAAGCTCAAAGAGGAGAATTCCCTCTACACGGCCGTGTCCGGCGAGCTCAAGGGCGTGTTCCTCCTGCGCTACCGCCCGATGGGCAGCGTGCAGCGCGCTCTCGCGGAGCTTCGCCGCGAGCGCCGCAAACCGATCTTCGCGCTGCGCGATTTCAACATTGACCCGCTTCTGCTGCAGAAAACCTTCGGGATCTCCACGGAAGGCTTCCAGTTCCCCTCGTTCCCCGAACGCTACCGCATCTCCGGCATCCCCGCGAAGGCCAAGGGCATTCCGGGCGGCATGATGGCGCAGGACGGACTCGATACGCTCGTCGATTTCGCCGAGACCGGTTCAAAGCTCTGGTTTTACGGCCGCGTGAGCGCGTGGAGCGCCGTGGCGTGCACCGTGCTCGGCATGATCATTGCCGCCGCTCCGGCCGTGCAGGGCAACTGGGACGGCCTCGCCGCCGGACGCATCCTGCTCTATATGCTGCTGTGGATGGACGTGCCGGTACTTCTTCGCACAACGATGCAAAAATAATTATTGCCAAAAAAACTGTCATAGTGTATAATTTATCCTTGCGGCGACCCAGCGTTTTTTCGGAAGAATGACAATGGGCTTTCCGTGCTCTGAATTTAAAAGAGAATAAGATATATTTTAAGGAGAGGACAACACCCATGAGCTACACAACCAAGGACATCCGGAACGTCTGCCTGCTCGGTCACGGCAGCAGCGGCAAGACCACTCTTACCGAGAACATGCTTTACATGACCGGCGCCATCGATCGCCAGGGCAAGGTTCCCGACGGCAACACCGTATGCGACTACGATGCCGAAGAGATCAAGCGTCAGGTAACGATCTCCGCCGCCATCGCCCCCATCTCTTTCGGCGGCAAGAAGATCAATGTCATCGACTGCCCGGGCTTCCAGGACTTCGCCGGCGAAGTCGCCGCCGCCCTGCGCGCCGTTGAGACCGGCATCATTCTCTGCACCGCGAAGGACGGCCTGTCCGTCGGCGCCGAGCGCAGCTGGAAGATGCTCAAGAAGGCCGAAAAGCCCGTCATGTTCTATATTTCCAAGCTCGACGAAGAGCACGGCGATTTCTACGGTGTGCTCGCAGCACTCAAAGCCAAGTACGGCAGCAGCGTGTGCGCCGTGACGGCCCCCACCTCCGACGGCACCGGCGTCATCGACCTCGTGCACAACGTGGCCTATGAGACCAACGGCAACAAGACCGTGAAGGTCGCCGTCCCCGCCGCCGACGAAGGCAAGGTCGAGGAGCTCCGCGAGGCCCTCATGGAAGCCGCCGCCACCACCGAAGAGCTCATGGAGAAGTTCTTCGAGGAAATGACCCTCTCCGAGGAAGACATGGTCGCCGGCATCAAGGCCGGTCTCAAGGAGCGCAGCTTCGTTCCCGTGCTCTGCGGCATCGGCACGAACGGCGTCGGCACGCAGGCTCTCCTGCAGGCCATCGTGGACTATGTCCCCTCGCCCGACGAGGTCGAAGGCATCGATCCGAACGGCGCGACCGCGGGTCTCGTCTTCAAGACCGTGTCCGACCAGTTCGGCAAGTACAACTTCATCAAGCTCGTCAGCGGCAAACTGACCGCCGATATGTCCCTGCGCAACATGCGCACCTCCTCCACCGATAAGCTCGGCCGTCTCTACACCATGTGCGGCAAGAAGACCACCGAGGTCAAGGA
>CAZKGZ010000030.1:0-8840 GCA_964552365.1 uncultured Oscillospiraceae bacterium
AAAGGGTGGTATAATAGCCACCGTATGAATGTAGGCTATGAGAAGAGTGGGGCGACCCGCTCTTTTTGTTGATTAAAAAACAATTGTCAGAAAATGGAAATTGAGGTTTTTCATGAGTAAAGTCACCGAAACCGTTGCGGCTCTGGCAGCGCCTCTGGCCGGGGAGCTGGGGCTGGAGATCTGGGATGTGGAATATGTGCGCGAGGCGGGACAGTGGTTCCTGCGCGTGTACATCGACAAGGACGGCGGCGTCGGCATCGACGACTGCGAGGCGCTCTCCCGGGCGCTCGATCCCGTGCTGGACGAGAAGGATCCCATACCCGACAGCTATGTTTTTGAGGTAAGCTCCGCGGGAGCCGAGCGTGAGCTCAAGCGTCCCGGCGACTTTGAACGGTACATGGGCTCTCTTGCCGAGGTGCGGCTCTACCGCCCCGTGGACGGCAGCAAGTCCTTTGTCGGCACCCTCGCGGGATACGAAAACGGCAATGTCCGTCTGACCGTCGCGGGAAAAGACCGCGTTTTCGAGAAAAGCCAGGTCGCGCAGGTGCGTCTGCGCGTGATGTAAGGGCAATACCGCATAATTCGGCAAGAGCGATTTGCGAGTAAATTTTGCTTCCGAATGAGGCGCATTGCCGCAGCAATACTTTGTGTATTGCAAGGCAATGCAACGAAATACGGGAGGAAAATTTCCGCAAAGCGCCGCAGACGACATTGTGCGGTGTTGCCTAAGATATAATTTAAGGAGCGAATATAGATGAGTGCAATGAACGCCGATTTTTTTGACGCCATCGAACAGATCGAAAAGGAAAAGGGCATTCCCGCCGGATACATGCAGGAGAAGATCCAGCAGGCTCTGCTGACCGCCTTCAAGCGCGACAACCCGGACATGGAAGACAATGTCGAGATCGTCATGGACGAGAAGAAAAAGACCATCACCATGACCGTTCTCAAGACCGTTGTGGAAGACAGCGAGTGCTACAGCGACACCACGCAGCTCATGCTCGACGAGGCGCTCAAGTACGACAAGAAAGCGCAGATCGGCGATATCGTCCGCGTGCCGGTCGACCCGAAGAAGTTCGGCCGCATCGCCGCCCAGGCCGCCAAGCAGGTCATCATTCAGGGCATCCGCGAGGCCGAGCGCGGCATCATCTATAACGAGTTCACTTCCAAGGAGCACGAGATCCTCACCGGCATCGTGACCCGCGTTGACCCCGTCAAGGGCAATGTCTATATCAAGATCAGCTCCAACTCCGAGTACACCGAGGCCTGCCTCTCCAGCACCGAGCGCATCCCGGGTGAAACGCTCACCGAGGGCGACCGCATCAAGGTGTATGTCGTTGAGGTGCGCAAGTCCACCAAGGGCCCGCAGGTGCTCATCTCCCGCACGCACCCCGGCCTTGTGAAGCGTCTCTTCGAGCTTGAAGTGCCCGAGATCTTCGACGGCACCGTGGAGATCCGCTCCATCGCCCGCGAGGCGGGCAGCCGCACGAAGATGGCGGTATATTCCGCAGATCCCGAAGTCGACCCCATCGGCGCCTGCGTCGGCCCGCGCGGCGGACGCGTTGCGAGCATCGTCAACGAGCTCGGCGGCGAGAAGATCGACATCATCAAGTTCAGCGAGGATGCCGAGCAGTACGTCGCCTCGGCTCTATCCCCGGCGGAGGTCATTTCCGTCGAGGTGCTCGAGGAAGGCCGCAGCTGCCGCGTTGTCGTGCCCGACAGCCAGCTCTCCCTCGCCATCGGCAAGGAAGGCCAGAACGCCCGCCTCGCCGCCCGTCTCACCGGCTTCAAGATCGACATCAAGAGCGCCGGTTCGGTCGAAGAACCGTAAACAAGCCTCCGCTTGTGCTCAAGGGGAGCCATCATAAAGAAGCAATTTTCACTTTCAGGAGGAGCGCCTTTGCCGAAATCCGTACCGCTCCGGCAGTGCATCGGCTGCCGTGAACAAAAACCGAAAACAGAACTCATCCGCGTCGTCCGGTCTCCGGAGGGCGCTTTGAGCATAGATCAACGGGGCAAGAAGCCGGGACGCGGCGCCTATATCTGCCGCAGCAGCGAGTGCCTCAAGCGCGCGGTGAAATCCCGCGCCATTGAGCGCGCGCTCTCCGTACCCGTGCCGGACGACGTGTGGGCGAAGCTCACCGAAGAACTGGAGGCGGGCGATGGATAAGGCTGCAAAGTATCTGGGACTGGCCCGCAAGGGCGGCATGGTCGCCGTGGGAGAGGAAGCGAGCGGCATCGCGGTCGGCGCGGGAAAAGCGCGGCTTCTGATGCTCGCCGCGGACGCATCCCCCAATGCGCGGAAGCGCGCGGAGGGCTTCCTTTACGGTCACCGCGCACCGCTGCAGACACTGCCGTGGACGAAGGAAGAGCTCTCCCTCATGATGGGAAAGCGCGGGTGCAGCATGCTCTGCTTCACCGACCTTCCCCTCGCCGCGCAGTTTGCCGCAGCGCTGGCCGAAGAGCTGCCCGCATGGAAAGAGACGGCCGGGCTCCTCGCGCAGCGCGAGGAGAAGCGCAAGCGGCGCAAGGCCGCACCCCGTAAGCACACAGAGAGCGGAAATAGTAGGAGGAAATAATATATGGCGCTTGATTTCAAATACCGGATCCACGAGGTCGCCAAGGACTTTGGCATGTCCTCCAAGGATATTTCGCAGATCGTCACCGATTATGTCGCGGCTCCGAAGAACCACATGCAGGTCCTCGAGGAGCACGAGCTCGACGTGATCTTTGAATATCTCACACAGCATCATCAGGTCGGCAGCATTGCCGAGATCTTCGCTCCCGAACCGGAAGTGAAGAAAGAGCAGCCGGCTCAGCCGGCGCAGAACGCCCAGCCCGCCGCCAAGCAGCCGCAGCAGCAGGGCAAGAACAATGCCCCGAAGGCACAGCAGCCGGCTCCGGCGCAGCAGAACGCGCCCGCCAAGCCGGCGCAGCAGCAGCCGTCTCAGCCGCAGCAGGCGCAGAAGCCGAAGGAGGACAAGCCCCGCCCGCCCAAGCAGGTCGTGGAAAAGCGCGTTGTCGATACGCGCGGCTCCGCCGGAGCGAACCTCTCCAAGTACGACGAGCGCTTTGACAACATCGCCGGAAACAGCGGCCGCGATGGCAAGGACATCCGCCGCGGCGGCAAGGAGAAGATCCAGAGCAAGAACAAGCAGCGTCAGCAGCAGCAGTCCCAGAGCGCGAAGCGCCGTCAGGAAGAGCGCGACAAAATGCAGCGTCTGCAGCTCGAGGTGGCGCGCAAGCAGCAGCTCAAGGTCAGCATCCCCGACGAGATCAATGTCGGCGAGCTCGCCTCCCGCATGAAGAAGACCGCCGTCGATGTCATCAAGCAGCTCATCAAGCTCGGCGTGATGGCATCCGTTTCCGATGTGATCGATTACGAGACCGCCGCTCTTGTCGCCATGGAAATGGGCTGCAAGGTGGAGCACGAGGTCGTCGTGTCCGTGGAAGACCGTCTCATCGACGATCATGTGGACACCGAAGAAGAACTCCAGCCGCGCGCGCCGGTCGTTGTCGTTATGGGCCACGTCGACCACGGCAAGACCTCCCTGCTCGACCGCATCCGCAGCGCGAACGTCGTCGCCGGTGAGGCGGGCGGCATCACGCAGCACATCGGCGCTTACCGCGTCATGGTAAACGGCAAGCCCGTTACCTTCCTCGACACCCCGGGCCATGAGGCCTTCACCACCATGCGCGCCCGCGGCGCGATGGTGACCGATATCGCGATCCTCGTTGTCGCCGCCGATGACGGCATCATGCCGCAGACCATCGAGTCCATCAACCACGCGAAGGCGGCGGGCACGCCCATCGTCGTCGCCATCAACAAAATGGATCTGCCCGGCGCGAACCCCGACCGCATCAAGCAGGATCTTACCAAATACGACCTCGTCCCCGAAGAGTGGGGCGGCGAGACCATCGTGTGCCCGATCTCCGCGAAGACCGGCGCGGGCGTGGACGATCTTCTCGAAAACCTCGTTCTCCAGGCGGAGATCATGGAGCTCAAGGCCAACCCGAACCGTCCGGCGCGCGGCACCGTTGTGGAAGCGCGTCTCGACAAGGGCCGCGGCCCCATCATGACCGTTCTCGTGCAGAACGGCACGCTCCATTCCGGCGACATCATCATCGCCGGTACCGCCGTCGGCCGTGTCCGCGTTATGACGAACGACCGCGGCGAGCGCATCACCGAAGCCGGCCCCTCCGTGCCGGTCGAGATCGCCGGCATGTCCGAAGTGCCGAGCGCGGGCGATGTGTTCAACGCCGTCGCCGACGAGCGCATGGCGCGCGCCCTCGCCGAGGAGCGCCTCGTGCAGCAGCGTCAGCAGGCAGCCGCCGGTGCAGCCAAGAAAGTCTCTCTCGAAGACCTGTTCGCCCGCATTCAGGAAGGCGAGCTCAAGGACTTCAATATCATCGTCAAGGCCGACGTGCAGGGCAGTGCCGAGGCGGTCAAGACCAGTCTCGAAAAGCTCTCGAACAGCGAAGTGCGTGTGCGCGTCATCCATTCCGGCGTCGGTGCCATCAACGAGTCGGATGTCATGCTCGCCTCCACGAGCAACGCCGTCATCGTCGGATTCAACGTGCGCCCCGACAACGCCGCGCGCGAGAGTGCCGAGCGCGCCAAGGTCGAGCTTCGCATGTACCGCGTCATTTATGACTGCATCAACGATGTGGAAGCCGCTCTCAAGGGCATGCTCGCGCCGAAGTTCCACGAGGTCATCATCGGCCACGCCGAGGTGCGCCAGACGTTCCGCGTTTCCAAGGTCGGCACCGTGTGCGGCTGCTATGTGCAGGACGGCAAGATCCAGCGCAACTGCTCCGTGCGCGTGAACCGCGACAACATCGTCATTTTCGAGGGCGAGCTCGCATCGCTGCGCCGCTTCAAGGACGACGTGAAGGAAGTCGCCGCCGGCTACGAGTGCGGCATGCAGGTCGACAAGTTCAACGACATCAAGGAAGGCGACATCATCGAGTGCTTCGTTCAGGAGCAGCTCTGATCAAAGGAAGGATCAATTATGCCGTCCAATCACATTCAGCGCATCAACGATGACATTCAGCGCGCTCTCGCCTCGCTTCTGCGCGAGGTGAAGGATCCGCGCGTGCGGCAGGGCGATCTCATGAGCATCGTCCGCACCGAGACGACCGGCGACCTTCGCTACTGCACGGTGTATCTGAGCGTGCTCGGCGAGGTGAACGAGAAAGAGCTCAAGAAGGGGCTCAAGTCCTGCAGCGGCTGGCTGCGCCACGAGCTCGGCGAGTCGCTCTCCCTGCGCTACACGCCGGAACTCATTTTCGAGCTCGACCACTCCATCGAGCACGGCGCGCACATCAACGACATCATCCGTCATCTGGACGACGCGTCCCGCACGGATGAAGGAGAATAACATGGATCTTTCCGAATGCGCGGCGTATCTTCGCGCGCACGACAATTATCTATTGGTGACACACCGGAGGCCCGACGGCGATACGCTCGGCAGTGCCTCCGCGCTGTGCCATGCACTGCGCCGTTTGGGAAAAACGGCGCATCTTTATAAGAACCCGGAGACGACCGAGTCCTTTGAGCCGTTCATCGCGCCCTGCATCGCGCCGGACGATTTTGTGCCGGAAGTGTGCGTGAGCGTGGATGTGGCGGAAAAAAGCATGCTCGCGCACGGCTTTGCGGGAGAGATCGCGCTCAAGCTCGACCATCACCCCATGCGCGGCGAGCAGCCGGAGCGCGCCGTCATCTGGGCGCACGCCTCCGCCTGCGGCGAGCTCGTTCTCGCCCTCATCGACGAGCTGCTCGGCGGCATTGATAAAGAGGAGGCCGATCTCCTCTACATCGCCGTTTCGACCGACACGGGCTGCTTCTGCTATGCGAACACCAATGCGGACACGTTCCGCGCGGCGGCGCGCCTTTTTGAAGCGGGCGCGGATCTGCCGCTCCTCAACAAGATCTTTTTCCGCACCAAGACCCCGGAGCGTCTCGCGCTCGAGGGGATGGTGTACTCGTCGCTGCGCTCCTTCCGGGAGCACGCGATCAATATTGCGGTCATCACGCTCGACATGCTGCGCCGTTCCGGCGTCACCGAGGACGACTGCAGCGACCTCGCCGCGCTCGCGGGGCAGGTGAAGGGCAACCGCGTCGCCGTCACGGTGCGCGAAATGTCCGTTGACCCGCCGCACTGCAAGGTGTCGCTGCGCACCGACGGCGGCGTGGACGCCTCGAAGGTGTGCGCGCGCTTCGGCGGCGGCGGTCACAAAATGGCCTCCGGCTGTGAGCTCGATCTCCCGCCCGAGGAAACGGCGGACGCGGTGCGCCGCGCCGTGGAGGAAGCATGGGCGTAAGCGGCATACTTCTCCTCGACAAGGACGAGGGCTGGACGAGCCAGGACTGCGTATCCAAGCTCCGGGGCATACTCGGCGAGCGGCGCATCGGTCATGCCGGCACGCTCGACCCGCTCGCCACGGGGCTTCTTGTGGTTCTCGTGGGCCGCGCCACCCGGGCGGCATCGTTTGCCGAAGCGGAGACGAAGGAATATGTCGCCGCGCTCCGTCCCGGCCTCGTCACCGACACGCAGGACATCACCGGCCGCACGCTGCGCACGAGCGCCGTCTCCGTAACGGAGGACGACATCCGCGCGGTGCTGCCGCGCTTTACGGGCGAGATCGATCAGATCCCGCCGATGTACAGCGCCATAAAGGTGAACGGGCAGAAGCTCTACGACATCGCCCGCCGCGGCGGCGAGGTGGAGAGAGCGGCCCGGCGCATCACCATTCATTCGATCGAATATCTCGGCGAGCGCGAGGGCGATCATCTCCTCCGCGTGCGCTGTTCCAAAGGCACCTACATCCGCACGCTCTGCCACGACATCGGCGAGGCGCTCGGGTGCGGCGCGTGCATGGCGTCCCTTCGCCGCACGCGCTCGGGCAATTTCCGCATTGAGGACGCGCGGCGCATCGCGGAGCTCACACGCTCCGACCGCGACACGCTCCTCCCCATCGACTCGCTCTTCCCCGACGCCGCGCCTCTCACGCTCAACGAGCAGCAGGAGCAGCGCTGCCGCTGCGGGAATGCGTTTCCGGTATCCGAGCCGGACGGCGAGCGGCGGTTTTATTCCGGGAGCGGGGAATTTCTCGCGCTCGGACGCGTCACGGACGGCAATGCCGTGACGATCAAAAGCTTTTTCGAGGTTTGATTCATTTATGGCAGAAAAGAAATGCGTGCTCGCGCTCGGCTTCTTTGACGGCGTGCACCTCGGCCATGCCGCGCTTCTCCGCCGCACATCGGAGCGCGCCGCGCAGCTCGGCGTCGAGCCCGCCGTTATGACATTCGATACGCACCCCGACACGCTCGTGCAGGGCCGGCCGGTGGAGCTCATCAACAGCGCGCCCGACCGCGCGTACCTCATCCGCCGTCTCTTCGGCATCGACTGCGTGGAGTTTTTCCGCTTCACGGACGAGACCATGCACATGCCGTGGCGCGAATTCCTGCAGAGCATCGGCGCGGAGCTCGGCGTCGCGGGGTTCGTTGTCGGATATGATTTCCGCTTCGGCTGGCGCGGCGAGGGCAATACCGAGCTTTTGCGCGCCTACTGTGCGGAGAACGGCCTTACCTGCGATGTCGTGGAAAAAGTCGAGCTCGACGGCATCACCGTGAGCTCCACCTACATCCGCTCGCTGCTGCGCGAGGGCGATATGCTCCGCGCCGAGCGGTTCATGGGACACCCGCACTTTCTCTCCGATGTCGTGCGGCGCGGTCACCGTCTCGGCCGCCGTCTCGGCGCCCCGACGGTCAACATGCAGTTTGCCCCCGGCGTGCTCGTTCCGCCCTACGGCGTGTACGCCGCGCGTGCCGTCCTGCCCGAGGGGAGCTTTGCCGCCGTGACGAACATCGGCGTGCGTCCCACCGTGAGCAGCGAGCACATCGTCACCGTGGAGAGCCATCTCCTCGATTTTGACGGCAACCTGTACGGGCGCACGGTCGCGCTCGAATTCTTCGATTTTCTGCGCCCCGAGCGGCGGTTTGACGATGTCGCCGCACTCGGCGAGCAAATCGCCCGCGACGGCGAGGCCGCGCGGCGCATCGTGGAGGAGAGACAATGAGTCTCGCAGACTGGAAAAAGAAATTTACCGGCGGAAGCACCGCGGGCGATCCCTCGCACGCGTTCGGCTCGGAGAGCGACATGATGGAGGCACTGCGCCAACAGGAATTCACGCCGCCGAAGCCGAAGGTGCGCGCCGCCGCCGTGGTGCAGAACCTCCGCGACCGCCTCGGTATGGGCGGCGGCGGGGAGATGCCGCAGGAAGAGCGTCCGCCGCGCGATGAGAGTTTAGCGCGCGATTATGCGCCCGAGGCCATGGCGCAGCCGGAGTGGGAGAATCCGTTCACCTCCCCCGCGCCGACCCGCTCGAGCCGTCCCGCCCGCCGCGAAGCGCCGGTTTATGAGGATATGTCCGCCGGATATGCGCAGGCCCCGAGCGGCTATGCGCCCTACGGCGCGCCGTACGCGCAGGGCTATTCCGCGCCCGCGTACGATCCGCGCTATGCCCCCGCGCCCGGCTATTACGCCCCGCAGGGATATTATCCGCCGAACAGTTACGCCCCCTACCCGCAGGGCGGCTATGCACAGCAGTATGCGCCGTATCCGCAGCAGCAGTATGCCCCGCAGTATCAGCCGGCGCAGCCGCAATATGCGCCGCAGTATACGGCATATGAGCCGACCGCGCCCCGGCAATACGCGCCGCAGTACGAACAGGGCGTGCAGCAGCAATACGCCCCGCAGTACGAGCAGCCCGTGCAGCAGCCATACGCCCCGCAATACGAGCAGCCCGTGCAGCAGCCATACGCCCCGCAGTATGAG
>CAZKGZ010000030.1:8940-11556 GCA_964552365.1 uncultured Oscillospiraceae bacterium
ATACGCCCCGCAATACGAGCAGCCCGTGCAGCAGCCATACGCCCCGCAGTATGAGCAGCCGTCTCAGGCGCAGTATGAGCAGGGCGTGCAGCCGCAGCAGTATGAGCAGAGCGCCGATCCGGCGTATGCGCCGCCGGTGCCGGGCGAGGCGGAGTTCGTGCCGCCCGGATATGCGGCCGCTCCCTCCCCCACCGCGCCGGAGCGCCGGCGCCGCAGCTCGCTGCAGAGCGGCGATCTCCGCTATCTTCTCTGGTCCGGCTCCATCGTTTCGGGCGTCATTCTCACGCTCGTCGCGTTCATCTATGCCTGCGCCGCCTAAGCGCCGCTTGCATTCCCCCGAAAAATATGCAATAATATCTATATTCTGATTTTGTTATGATTTTCAGCAGGAGGATTTGCCCATGCCGAGATTCTTTCTTTCCGGCGGCAGCTCGATCGCCGGAGGCACGGCGTTCATCGTCGGTGAAGACGCCGCCCACGCCAAGGTGCTCCGCGTGCGCGTAGGCGACACGCTCGTCGTATGCGCCGGCGGTCAGGACCACCGCTGCACCGTGACGAAGGTCACGCCCAATGAGGTCGAAGCCGAAATTTTCGAAGTCGTCCCCTGCGAGGGCGAGCCGAGCGTGGAGACCGTGATCCTCGCCGGTCTCCCCAAGGGCAGCGACAAAACGGATTACATCCTGCAGAAGTGCACCGAAGCGGGCGCGTCGGAGATCTGGTTCTTCCGGTCGCACCGGTGCGTCGCAAAGCTCAGCGACGCCGACAAGAAGATCACGCGCTGGCAGCGCATCGCGGAGGAAGCCGCCAAGCAGTCCGGCCGCGGCAAGATCCCGACCGTCGGGTATCTGCCCGACCTCGCGGAGGCGTTCAACAAGGCGAACAAGACCGATCTCCCGCTCTTCATGTACGAGACCGGCGAGCGCGAGACCATGCGCGATGTCGTGGAAAGCGCCGGGACGATCGCTTCCGCCGCCATCCTCACCGGCCCCGAGGGCGGCTTTGAGCCGTTCGAGGCCGACCTTGCGCGCATCATGAAGCTGCACATCTGCTCCATGGGCCCGCGCATTTTCCGCTGCGAGACCGCTCCGGTCGCCGCCCTCTCCGCGCTCATGTACGCCACAGGCAATATGTGATAAAAAAGCGCGGCAAACATTATAGAATTTGTACGAATGCCCTCGGAAAAGCTCTTGCATTTTCCGGGGGCTTCTGTTAGAATAATTCCTGTCAGAAACATTTGTTCGCGTATCGCGGACATTTTCGAAATATATGTGCTTGAAGAAAGAAGGCGATGCCGTGAAGGCGGCGGTTTTGGGGTTCGGTACGGTCGGCAAGGGCGTGTACGAGATGCTGCGGGAGTCTCCCGTGTTTGAAGCAGGGCCCGTGCTCGTGCGTGCGGGCAAAGTGAAAGAGGATTTTCAGGTGAGCTCTCCGGAGCTGATTTTCGGCGACCCGACGGTGGACGCCGTGGTCGAGGTGCTCGGCGGGCTCGATCCCGCGTTCTCCTACGGCATGCGCGCGCTCGAGGCCGGGAAGCATTTCATCACCGCGAACAAGGCGATGGTCGCAGCGCACGGTTTGGAGCTTGCCTCTCTCGCCCGCGAGAAGGGCGTGGCGTTCCTCTTTTCGGCGGCCTGCGGCGGCGGCGTGCCGGTGCTCCACAATCTCGCGCTCTCCGCCGAGACGGACACCATCCGCTCCGTTTCCGGCATTCTGAACGGCACCACGAACTACATGCTCGATGCGATGCAGCGCCGCGCTCTCTCCTATGAGGAGGCGCTCGCCGATGCGCAGGCGCTCGGTTATGCCGAGGCCGACCCGACCGCCGATGTCTCGGGACTGGACGCGCTGCGGAAAATGCAGCTTGCGTGTGCGGCGGCGTTCGGCGTGCTGCCCGATTCCGGCATGGGCTGCGAGGGCATTGAGAACTTCACCGCCGACGATGTGGCGGATCTCCAAAAGCGCGGTCTTGTC
Source organism: uncultured Oscillospiraceae bacterium (assembly GCA_964552365.1). Taxonomy (GTDB): domain Bacteria; phylum Bacillota; class Clostridia; order Oscillospirales; family Oscillospiraceae; genus Apopatocola. The sequence continues at coordinate 10,912 of CAZKGZ010000030.1, forward strand.
TGCCGCCTCATCGCGAGCGGCTCGCGCGCCGGAGATACCGTTTCGGCGTACATTGAGCCGGTGCTCTTCCCGCGCTCCGCGCCGGAGAGCTCGGTGCTCACGAACTTCAACATGGCGCGCTATGCGGGCGAGCGGTGCGGCGACATTGTCCTCATGGGACAGGGCGCGGGCCGCTTCCCGACCGCATCGGCGGTGCTGCGCGATCTCTCCGCCGCCCGGCAGGGTGCGCGGCAGATGTTCCCCGAAGGCTGCCGCAAGGCGGAGGCCGACAACAGCGGCGCGGTGCATCCCTACTATGTGCGCACCGGTGCCTTTGCCGCCTATCGTCTCCCGATCGCCGAGACGCTCTCCTCGGACGACGTCGTGCGCGCCGTCACGGTGCCGATGAGCGTGGAAAAAATGCATGAGCTGGCGCAGAGCATCCGCAAGAGCGGAACAAGCCTCTTCTTCGCCGCAATGGAGGATCAAAAATGCTGAAAGTATGCAAATTCGGCGGCTCGTCCGTCGCCGGAGCGGAGCAGTTCCGCAAGGTGCGCGACATCGTGCTCTCGGACGAATCGCGCCGCGTCGTCGTCATTTCGGCGGCGGGCAAGCGCACGAGCGATGACCACAAGCTCACCGACCTTCTCTATCTCTGCCACGCGC
>CAZKGZ010000031.1:0-11446 GCA_964552365.1 uncultured Oscillospiraceae bacterium
ATGGTCCGAGTGACAGGATTTGAACCTGCGGCATCTTGCTCCCAAAGCAAGCGCGCTACCAACTGCGCTACACCCGGTCATTCGGTTTCGGGGCAAAAGGGTTCGGTCACTTTTGCCGAAATATTATACCAAAGCATTGCCCATTATGCAAGTTTTTTTCGGATTGCAGTTTTGGCGGCGGTATGGTATCATTTGCGCGGGAGTGTGACATTATGAGAATGCGCAAAAAACCGAATCTGATCCCCCGCATGGAGCGCTGTGCGGCGGTGCAGATCCAAAACCCCGAGGATTATCGGGGACACTGGGCGGAGATGTTTCCGCAATACCGCGAGATCCGTCTGGAGCTCGGCTGCGGCAAGGGGCGTTTCACCTGCGAGCAGGCGCAGCGGGAGGGCGATGTGCTCCTCCTTGCGCTCGAGAAGGTGCCGGACGCGATGGTCGTGGCGATGGAGCGCGTGACGGAGCAGCAGATCCCCAACGTGCGGTTCCTGGACCGCGATGCGGAGCTGCTGCCGGAGATGTTCGCGCCGGGTGAGATCTCGCGCCTTTACATCAATTTCCCCGATCCGTGGCCGAAGAAAAAGCAGTTCAAGCGCCGTCTGACCGCGCCGGAATTTCTCGATAAATACCGTGCCCTGCTGCCCGAAGGCGGTGCGGTGTGGTTCAAAACGGACAACGAGCCGCTCTTTGACTGGTCGCTCGAATCGTTCCGCGGCTGCGGCTGGGCGCTCTCCGACATGCCGGAGGGCACGCCGATGACCGACTACGAGGCGCGGTTCACCGAGATGGGTCTGCCCATCCACCGCGTTGTGGCGACGCGGCCCTGATATGGTAAAGATCGGAAGCGTAGAGCTTGCGGGGCGGCTGTTTCTCGCGCCGATGGCGGGTGTGACGGACGCCTCGTTCCGGCTGCTCTGCCGGAAGCACGGCGCGGCGCTCGCCACGAGCGAGATGATCTCCTCGAAGGCGCTCATGTATCAGGACAGCAAAACGAAAACGCTGCTCGTGCGCCCCGAGGGCGACACGCCGCTCGCGGTGCAGATCTTCGGGAGCGACCCCGTGTGCATGGCGGAGGCGGCGGGCAAGGTGCTCGAGCTGTGCTCGCCCGAGATCATCGACATCAACATGGGCTGCCCGGTCGGGAAGGTCGTGAAGTCCGGCGACGGCAGTGCGCTCATGAAAACGCCGGAGCTTGCGCAGCGCATCATCGAAGCGGTCGTTCACGCCGTGCCGGTGCCGGTGACCGTGAAGTTCCGCAAGGGCTTTGACAAGGGCAATATCAACGCCGTGCCGTTCGCGCAGATGTGCGAAAGTGCCGGGGCCGCCGCCGTGGCGGTGCACGGCCGCACGAGAGCGCAGATGTACGCCGGGCAGGCCGACTGGGACATCATCCGCGATGTGAAGCGCGCCGTGAGCATCCCGGTGTTCGCCAACGGCGATGTATGGACGGGCGAGGACGCCGAGCACATTCTCCGCTACACGGGCGCGGACGCCGCGCTCATCGGGCGGGGCAGCTTCGGCAACCCGTGGATCTTCGAGCAGGGCAACGCCGTTCTGGCGGGCGAGACTCCGCCGCCGCTGCCGCCGCTGCGCGTCCGCATGGAGGAAGCGCTCGGGCAGATCACGATGGCCTGCTCGCTCAAGGGCGAGAAGATCGCGCTGCTGGAGGCGCGGAAGCAGCTTTGCTGGTATCTGCGCGGCGTATCGCACGCGGGGTACTATAAGCAGCAGATCATTGCCATGAACACTCTCGCCGATGCCGAGAAGATCATCCGCGGCATCCAGCGGGATCTGAAGTAAAAGATGCGTTAAGGAAAGAGGCGGCATCTTGACAAAGGAAGAAGAAACCAAATATATTCAGCGTGTTTTGGCGGGAGACGCGGAGGCATTTGAGCCTCTGGTGGAGGAAAACCGCACGAAGGTCTACCGTCTGGCGCTGCGGATCATGAAAAACGAGGCGGATGCCGAGGATGCGGCGCAGGAGGCCTTTCTCAAGGCGTACACGTCGCTTGGGAGCTTCCGCGGCGACAGCCGCTTTTCCGTGTGGCTCTACCGCATGACGAACAACATCTGCATCGACATGCTGCGCCGCGCGAGCCGCGCGCAGACCGTCCCGCTCCAGAGCGAGGACGATGACGGTGAGGAGACGGAGATCGTGCTGCCCGACGAGCGGTACTCCCCCGAGCGGCTCGCCGAGCGCGCGTCCGACGCCGAAGAGGTGCGCAAGGCACTCGCCTCGCTCCCCGAGGACTGCCGTCAGATCCTCGCCCTGCGCGAGAGTGCGCAGCTGAGCTACGATGAGATATCGTCGACGCTCTCCATCGAGGTCGGCACCGTGAAGTCCCGTCTGAACCGCGCACGAAAAAAGCTCCTCGCCGCCCTTGCGGAAAGCGGGAACTTTTCCGAACGCTTTGCGTCCAAAAAGGGAAAGGGGGGCGAAGCGTGAAAACGTGCGAGTATTTCGAAGAGCTCATCGGCGCGGCCGCAGACGGTGAGATCACCGCCGCGGAAGAGGCCGAGCTGCGGGAGCATCTGGAAAGCTGTGAGCATTGCCGAAGCTTTTCCGAGGCGCTTCGCGCCGTTTCCGATATTGACAGCGTCCTGCCGGATGCCCCGGCGGGCTTTACCGATGCCGTAATGGGCCGCGTGCGCGAAGCCGCCGCGCCCGGAAAGGCGAAGAAAAAGCCGAACGTGATCCGTCTCATCACGCGGTACGGCGCGCTTGCCGCCGCAGCCGCCCTCGCCATCTGGGCGGGCGTGAGCTTCGGAGGCGCAGCCGCCCGGCAGAGCACGGACAGTGCCGCGCCGGCGGCACTCTATGAAGAAGCCGCCGAAGAGGAGACCGAAAGCGCCGTCGAGGAAGCGGCAGCGGAGGACGAAGCGGTCACCGCGGCAGCGGACGAGGAGCCGATGTTCGCCGTGGGCTTCGGTGCCTCGGCGCAGAGCGACGAAACGGATGAAGCCAAAGCGAAAGCCGTGAACGGCGGCGTGCAGGTCCGCATCACGAAGGTCGCGGAAAACGGCAGCGAAACGGAGCTCACCGACGACGGCTTTTTCGCCGATTACCTTCTCACCGGAGAGGAGGCCGCCGCTCCCGAAGGAGAGGCGGACTACACGCTCACACTCACCGGGCCCGACGGCACGGAGAGCCGCTACCTTCTCTGGACGGACGGGAGCGAAATTTTCTGGCAGACGGACGGCGAAGAGGATGTGCACCTCTCCCCCGCGTCGCCGGATGAGCTGGATATTTATCTGAAGTAAATCGCAAAATCGTACAAGCCCTGCGGGACCGTGTCCCTTAACCGCGCCGCAGAAAATGCGGTGCGGTTTTCATTTGTTATCTTATCTAAGGAGAAAAGTTTTATCGCATGAGCATTCGAGGCATTTATTCCACCGTGACCGACATCCGCCGCCGCGTGTTTACCGAGGTGGCGCGCATGGGCTACGAAGGCGGGGACTACTCCCGCATCGAAAACCTGCCGTACAAGATCATCCCCGGCGACGTCGCCGAGTACCGCAGCAGCATCTTTCTGGAAAGAGCCATCGTCGGCGAGAGGATCCGTCTCGCGATGGGGCTCAACCAGCGTCCGATCGATCAGCACGCGCCGCTGTCCGCCGGTGTGGAGGAGAGCGCGAGGCCCGAAACATACTACGAGCCGCCGCTCGTCAACATTCTGAAATTCGCGTGCAACGCCTGCCCCGAGAAGCGGTACATCGTCACCGACCAGTGCCAGAACTGCCTCGCGCATCCGTGCCGCGAGGTGTGCCCGAAAAAGGCCATCACGCTCAGCCATCACGGCGTGAGCCGCATCCACGAGGACATGTGCATCCGCTGCGGCAAGTGTGCGAATGTGTGCCCCTACAATGCGATCATTCTGCAGGAGCGCCCGTGCGCGAAGGCATGCGGCATGAACGCCATCCATTCCGACGAGCACGGCCACGCGGAGATCGACTACGACCTGTGCGTGTCCTGCGGACAGTGCCTCGTGAACTGTCCGTTCGGCGCCATCACCGACAAGAGCCAGCTCTTCCAGCTCACCCGCGCGCTGAGCGAGGGCGAGAAGGTCATCGCCATCGTGGCGCCCGCATTTGTCGGCCAGCTCGGGCCGAAAATGACGCCGGACAAGCTCAAGGCCGCCATGAAGCAGCTCGGCTTCCACCATGTGGCGGAAGTCGCGGTCGGCGCGGATCTCTGCACGCTCGACGAGGCGAACGACTTTCTCAAGAAAGTCCCCGCCGAGCAGCCCTTTATGGCGACATCCTGCTGCCCGAGCTGGGCGGTCATGGCGAAAAAGCTCTTCCCGGAGCAGGCAAACTGCATCTCCATGGCGCTCACCCCGATGGTGCTGACGGCGCGGCTTTGCAAGCAGCAGCACCCCGGCGAAAAGGTCGCGTTCATCGGCCCGTGCAGCGCGAAAAAGCTCGAAGCCATGCGCACCACGGTGCGCAGCGAAGTGGACTTCGTGCTGACATTCGAGGAGATCATGGGCATGTTCGAGGCCAAGGGCGTCGATTTCGATGCGATCACCGAAACGGCGCAGCTGCGCGAGGGAACGGCGGCGGGCCGCGGCTTTGCCGTGAGCGGCGGCGTGGCCGATGCCGTCCGCGAGGCCATCTCGCACATCGATCCCGAGCGCGAGGTGAAGACCATGTGCGCGCAGGGTCTGGCCGACTGCCGGAAAATGCTCACGCTCGCCAAGCTCGGCAAATATAACGGCTACCTGCTCGAGGGCATGGCGTGCCCCGGCGGATGCGTCGCCGGCCCCGGCACGCTCCTCCCCGTGGAAAAAGCCGCCGCGGTCGTCCGCACCTACACCGCCCAGGCCGAAGAAAAGAGCGCCACCGAAACCAAATACGAAGCCACCCTCCCCCTCCTCCTCGACGAGGACGAGGAGTAATGCAAAGACCGTCCCGAGTGCGATTTTCGGGACGGTCTTTTCTTATGGCGGCGGAAAAAGATCCTCCGGCGGGTCGGGCTGCCGGAGGATCTTGTACGATGTTATTACGCGAGGAAGCCTTTGAGGATGCGGTCTTCGGCTTCTTCTTCGGTGAGGCCGAGGGTCTCGAGCTTCAGGAGCTGGTCGCCGGCGATGCGGCCGATGGCGGCTTCGTGGATGAGCTGCGCGTCGAGGTCGTTCGCGGCGATCTCCGGCACGGAGCGGATTTTGGCGTTGTCCATGATGATGGAGTCGCACTGGACATGGCCGAAGCACTTGGCGTTGCCTTCGACGCAGGGGCGGAAGTTCTGCGTGGAGTCGTTCTTCGCGACGCTGCGGGAGATGACGCGGCCGCGCGAGTTCTCGCCGTTGAGGATGATCTGCATGTCGGAATCGGCGTGCTGGCTGCCGTGCGTGAGAAGGCGCTCGGTCACGACGACCTCGGCGTCCTTGCCGCACACGATCTTCGTCTCGCGCTTGGTGGAGTCGATGCCGGCGATCTGGCTCGTGTCCATCTGCAGCGACGCGCCCTCTTCGAGGTAGGCGATGGTCTGCGGGTTCATGATGTTTTTGCCCAGGCCGTCGCCCTCGCCGTAGTGCTTTTCCACATACTTCACGCGGGCGTTTTTGCCGATGTAGAAGGTGTGGATGCCGTCGTGCTGCGAGGCGTCCGAGCCGCAGTTATGGATGCCGCAGCCGGCGATGATGATGACATCCGCGCCCTCGCCGACATAGAAGTCGTTGTACACGGTGTCGGAGAGGCCGGACTCGGTGATGATGACCGGGATGTGGCAGCTCTCCTTGCAGCCGGGCTTGAAATGAATGTCGATGCCGGGCTTATCGGTCTTGCTCGTGATGGTGACATTCTCCGTATTGACGCGTCCGGCGCAGCCGGAGTCCTTGCGGATATTGAATGCGCCTTCGGTCTTGCCGTCCTTCATGTCGGCGATGACTTCCAGAAGCGCCGTATCGACGCGGTTGAGTTCGCTCATTTCTTTGCCTCCCCATACGCCGCCGGGCAGCCGCCCGTCGTGCTGTGTACGATGTCGGAAAATACTTCATCGCGCGTGCCGCGCTTGGCAATGGTGCCGCGGTCCACGACGAGGATCTCGTCCGCGAGGGAGATGATGCGCTCCTGGTGGGAGATGATGATCATCGTGCAGTCCTGCCGCGCGTGGATCTCCCCGAACGTCTCCGTGAGACGGGCGAAGCTCCAGAGGTCGATGCCGGCCTCGGGCTCATCGAGGATCATGAGCTGCGGATGGCGCGCGAGAATGGTGGCGATCTCGATGCGCTTTACCTCGCCGCCGGAGAGGGAGGTGTCCACCTCGCGGTTGAGGTAGTCGTTCGCGCACAGGCCGACCTGCGTGAGATAGGAGCACGCTTCGCCCTTCGGCAGGACTTTCTGCCCCGCGGCGATGGCGAGCAGGTCTTTTACGCGGATGCCCTTGAAGCGCGGCGGCTGCTGAAAGCCGTAGCTGATGCCGCGGCGGGCGCGCTCGGTGATGGAAAGCTCCGTCACATCCTCGCCGTTCCAGAGGATGCGGCCGGATGTGGGCGCGACAAGGCCCATAATGGTTTTGGCAAGCGTCGTTTTGCCGCCGCCGTTCGGGCCGGTAAGAACAATGAGTTTTTTGTCCGGGATGGTGAGGGAAATGTCCCGCAGTATCTCGGTCTGCCCGTCACGGGCAGGTACGGAATAGCGAATATTCTGCAGCTCCAGCATAGGAGTGTCTCCTTTTGGCAGGGATTTGCGGAAACCTTGCATACTCTTGACAGAAATGCTATAATTGTAAGAAATTTCCGCTGACCTGCAAATAATCATCTTCCGCCGCCTGTGCGGTCCCGGAAGACGCACCCAATATTATATAAATTATCCGTGGGGAATGTCAACCCCGCTCTCCCCGTTCGCGTACTTTTTTCTCGTTTTTTTCGGGGAGACAGGAGGTCTGTATGCGTATTAAACCGAAAAATCCGAAGGCGATCCGCGCCCGGCGCATCATTGTCGCCGTCGTGGCGCTCGCCGCCGTGCTCTTCGTCCTGCTCGAGACGAACTCCGAGGGCGGACTTACCAACGAGGAGAGCGCGCCGCTGCCCGACACCGCCGCCACGCCCGTACCCGGCGCGGACGATGTGGAAGGCGAGCTCGACTGGGAGTACCCTCCCGGATGGATCGACTACTCCGACCTGCCCGACAAGGAAACGCTCGGCGATGAGGACCAGCCCGGTCTCTCGAACTGGCGCTACATCCTCGTGAACGGTCTCACGCGCGAGAACTATCTCCGCGAGAACTACTACCCCGATATGGTCGAGGTCGAGAACGGCTATTACTTCCAGCGCCGCGCCGCCGACGCTCTCACGGAATTTCTCGCCGCCGCACGCGCGGAGGGGTACACCGTGAGCATTTCGCGCACCTATCTTTCGTATCAGGATCAGAAAACGCGCTTCAACGGCATGGCGAGCACGCTCTACGACAAGGGCGGCATCACGCTCGCCGAAGCGGAGGAGCAGATCACCGAGCAGGGCTACTACCCCGGTGCGGACGAGCACCAGACGGGTCTGGCCGTGAACTTCGTCGGCGAGAACGCCGAGGCGAAATTCTCCACGCCGGTGCTCGAATGGATGCGCGAGCACTGCGCGGAATACGGCTTTATCCTGCGCTACCCCGAGGGACGCGAGGCCTACACCGGCCGCGAGGCGGAAGCCGGACACTTCCGCTATGTCGGCGAGGTCGCCGCAGAGTACATCATGCGCAAGGGCATCACCCTGGAGGAATTCAAGGATGCCTACGACGAGAGCAAGGACGACCCATGGGCAGAATGAGTGATACCATCGCCGCCGTCGCGACGGGATGGGGCATAACCGCCATCGGCATCGTGCGCGTGTCCGGCGCCGATTCCGTCCGGCTGATGGACGAGGTGTTTCGTCCGTCCGATAAAAAGCCGATGAGCGCGCACCGCGACCGGCAGCTCGTCTACGGCGAGCTTCTCGACAGCGAGGGCCGCGTCATCGATCTGTGCCTGTGCACCATATCGCGTGCGCCGCACAGCTACACCGGCGAAGATACCGCCGAGCTCCAGTGCCACGGCTCCCCCGTGGTGCTCCGCACGGCGCTCGAGAGCCTGTTCTCGCGCGGGGCGCGGCAGGCGGAGGCGGGCGAATTTACCAAGCGCGCCTTTTTGAACGGTCAGATGGATCTCACGCAGTCCGAGGCCGTCATCGACATCATCGATGCGGAAACGCCGCTCGCCGCACGCAATGCCGTGGGGCAGCTCGGCGGCGCCATCTTCCGCCGCGCGGACGCCGTATACGAGAGCCTCACGCACATCTGCTCGCACTATCACGCCGTGCTCGACTACCCGGACGAGGACATCCCGCCGTTCACGCTCGCGGAATACGCCGGTGTTCTCGAGCGCGCCATCTCCGATCTCGATGCGCTGCACGCGACCTTTGAGCGCGGGCAGTTTCTCGATAAAGGCGTGCGCACCGCCATTCTGGGGCGGCCGAACGCCGGAAAATCCTCGCTTCTGAATGCGCTCCTCGGCTACGAACGGGCAATCGTCACCGACATTCCCGGCACCACGCGCGACACGCTCTCCGAGCGGTGCATGCTCGGCGGCACGGCGCTGCGGCTGACCGATACCGCCGGTGTGCGCGAAACGGGCGACGCCGTGGAAAAGCTCGGTGTGGAGCGCTCCCGCCGCGCCGCGGAGGAGGCGCAGCTCGTGCTGGCTGTATTCGACCTCTCGCGCGAGTGGGATGCGGAGGACGACGCCGTCCTCGCGCTCGCCGAAAAAGCGCCCGTGCGCATTGCCGCGGCGAACAAGAGCGACTGCGCCCCGAAGTGGGACATCGCGCGCCTTGAGGGGCACTTCGATGCCGTGTGCATCGTGTCCGCGAAGGAAAAGACCGGTCTGGACGCGCTCGGCGAAGCGGTCGCCGGGAAGTTCCGCATGCCGGAGGCCGAGGGCGGCGAGGTGCTCACCAACGCCCGGCAGGCCGATGCGGTGCGCCGCGCGCTCGATTATCTCCGCGCCGCGCGCGAGGCGATGGCGGAGGGCTTTGCGCCCGATGCCGTGCTCACCGAATGCGAGGGCGCAATGGATGCGCTCGGCTCGCTCACCGGACGCTCCGTACACGAGGATGTGACGCAGGAGATCTTCTCCCGCTTCTGCGTGGGCAAGTAATGCTCTTCGGCCGAAGATGCGCAAAAAGGAAGTGATCGCCGTGGCCGGTGCCGGGAAAAAATTCGATCCGATCCGCTGCGCCGCGTTTTTTCTCCCGCCGCTCCTTCTGCTTCTGAACCAGTACATCTATCAGGATGTCTCCTCGCTCTATCCGGACGCGCAGCTCTATCTGAGCATCGCCGACAACTTCCTGAGCACGGGGCATTTCATCCAGACCGAGCGCGCCGTGGAGATCGTCGTGCCGTTTGCCTACCCGCTCTTTCTCACGCTGCTGCGCGCGGTGAAGCTGCCGGTCTTCGGGTTCTTTATTCTGAATCTTCTCTCCGTCGGCGTGTCCTCGGTGTTCCTCTATGATACGGAACGCGAGCTCTTCGGCCGCGGCGGATTTTCCTGTGCCGTGTATACGGCGGTCCTGACCCGCGCCGACCTTCCGCCGTTCAATCTCTTTGTGGAGTATCTTTTTCTCTTCCTGCTCTGTTGGCTCGTGCGCGTGACGTTCCGGAAGGATCTGCCGCTCCGGCGGCGCATCGTCCTCATGAATGTCTCCGGCTTTCTCGCCTTTGCATCGCGTCCGGTGCTCGCGCCGGTCTATGCGGCCGTGCTCGCGTACTCGCTGTATGCGTGCGTGAAGCACCGCGCGGAGCTCCGGCGGCTCCGTTCGCTCGCGGCCGGGATAGTGCTCATCCCGCTCGTGATCTTCGGCATCAATACCGCCGTGAACTACCGCGAGACCGGCGAGATCATCCCCATCTCCAACTACGGCAGCGAATCGGTGTGCTTTGCGCTGAACCCGAACAGCACCGTTTTCACGAGCGAGAACTCGTACACGCTCGAGGACACGACGCCCGAGGTGCGCGCCGTGCACGACAATAATGAGCTCTCCCTCACGGAAAAGGGCCGGGAATACAAAGCGCTTCTGAAAGAGTATCTTCTCCATGATACCGGCCATATCGTTTCGATCATGGCGCAGCGCGGCCGGCGGCTTTTCTTCCGCTTCACGCGCGGCCTGACGGTATTGTCCCTGATCGGAGCGGTGTGGATGGCCCTGCGCGAGCCGAAGGGCGATCGGCGCCTTTTGATGCTGCTCGGGCTCCTCTCCGCCGTGACTGTCGCCGTGCTCACGTCCGCGGGGATCTACGAGCCGCGGTACATTCTGCCGATCTGGCCCATTGCCGCCGTGCATACCGCCGCGCTTCCGAATTACATTCTGGACGATCTGCGCCGCCGTCGTGCGCGCAAAGGTTCGGCATCCGCTCCGCAGCAATAATAAAAGCATGAGGCAACTACGCACAAGAGAAAGTGCGCGGCTGCCTCTTATTTTTCTGTTTTTCCTATTGGCATTTTGAAACTCCTATGATATAATGCTGAATTGATTTCGGGCATCGATTTCTCAAAGGATTTTGATGAAAATTTATTCCGAAAGTTCCTATGTTTAGCAAAAAATTTACATACAGGAGGTTACCCAATGAGTCACAAGTACGTATACCTGTTCAGCGAAGGCAATGCCAAGATGCGCGAGCTTCTCGGCGGCAAGGGCGCAAACCTTGCAGAAATGACCAACATCGGTCTCCCCGTTCCCCAGGGCTTCACCATCACCACCGAAGCCTGCACCAAGTACTACGAAGACGGCCGCAAGATCAACGATGAGATCATGGCCGAAATCATGGAAAACATCGCCAAGATGGAAGAGATCAACGGCAAGAAGTTCGGCGATCTCAAGAACCCGATGCTCGTTTCCGTCCGTTCCGGCGCCCGCGCTTCCATGCCCGGCATGATGGACACCATCCTCAACCTCGGCCTGAACGACGAAGTCGTCCACGCCATGATCGAAGGCAACCCGGATCCCAAGTTCGAGCGCTTCGTTTATGACTCCTACCGCCGCTTCATCCAGATGTTCTCCGACGTCGTTATGGAAGTCGGCAAGAAGTACTTCGAGCAGCTCATCGACGAGATGAAGGCCAAGAAGGGCGTCAAGCTCGACGTAGAGCTGACCGCCGCCGACCTCAAAGAGCTCGCCGAGCAGTTCAAGGCCGAGTACAAGAAGCAGATCGGCGAGGACTTCCCGTCCGACCCGAAGACCCAGCTTTACGAAGCCATCAAGGCCGTGTTCCGTTCCTGGGACAACCCCCGCGCGAACGTGTATCGCCGCGACAACGATATTCCTTACTCCTGGGGCACTGCCGTCAACGTCATGCCGATGGTGTTCGGCAACCTGAACGACAACTCCGGCACCGGCGTCGCCTTCACGCGTGACCCCGCCACCGGCGAGAAGAAGCTCATGGGCGAGTTCCTGACCAACGCACAGGGCGAAGACGTCGTCGC
>CAZKGZ010000032.1:0-11185 GCA_964552365.1 uncultured Oscillospiraceae bacterium
AGGCGCTTGAGGCGTTGGCATTATTTTCGTAGGTGCCGCCGGTCGTTGTCGTGCTCTCGGCGGTCGTTGTTGTCGATGCGGTCGTGCCGGACGAAGCGGAAGACGAATAGGTCTGCTGCGCTGCGGCTGCCTGTGCGGCCTGTTGGGCGGAGTATTCCTGCATGGCTGTCAGAAGCTCCTGCATGGCCTCGTCCTCGGCCTGCGCGATGGCGGTATATTCCGCCTGCGCGTCCGAAGAGAGCTCCTCGAGGTTGGCGATCAGCTCACACGCGGCTTCCACCTGCGCATCGAGCTGCTCGCGGCGGGCCGTGAGCTCTTTGTTGACGGCGTCCTGTTCCGCCTGTGCGGCTTCGTATTCGCTTTTGATGGTCTCGACATTGCTGCGGGTCTGCTGCAGAGAAAGCTCGAGGTTGCGGTCGTAGGTCATGATGTCGTTCACATCCGCGATGCGCGCGAGGATCTCGGTAACGGAGCCGCCCTCGAAAATGAAGGTGAGATAGGAGTAGCTGCCGTTTTCCTCCATGGCGCGGATACGCTGCCGCAGAAGCGCTGTCTGCTCTGTTTCGGCGGCGGTCGCTTCGGCGAGCTCCGCTTCCTTTTGGTCAATGAGGACCTGATAGGCGTCGATCTGCTCTTCCACGAGCGCAATGATCTCGCGGTTGAGGGAGATCTGCTTGTCGAGCGCCGCTTTGCGGAGGACGATGAGCGCCTGATCATCCGAAAGGGACTGCACGAGCTCTTCCTGCGCAGCCAGCTCTTCCTCGAGCTGTTGGCGCTGTTCCTCGAGGCGCTCAAGATCCGTTTCATCGACCGCATTGGCGGGGATGACGGTGAGGACGAGAGAAAGCGCCATGATCACTGCAAGCAATATGCAGATGACGGAGACGACGACTTTCTGAAATTTGTTGCGTTTCATAGGTGATTTCCCATCTGCTCTCAGCAGTTATAGTAGGTAAGTCCGGAGAAGTACGCCGCGGGGTCGGTGGTCGCACCGTTGATGCGGATCTCAAAGTGGCAGTGCGGGCCGGTGGATACGCCGGTGGAACCGACGGCGCCGATATACTGACCGGCGGAGACATACGCGCCGTAGCTCACGCCGATGGATTCCATGTGGCCGTACACCGTGACGATGCCGTTGCCGTGGTCGATCATGACGCAGTTGCCGTAGCCGCCGTAGTAGCTGGCGACGATAACGGTGCCGGAAGCCGCGGCGACGATGGACGCGCCCTGGCTCGCGCCGATGTCAAGGCCGGCGTGGTTGGAGCTGGCGCCGGAGGTCGGCGAGACGCGGTAGCCGTAGCGGGAGGTGATGAGCGTGCAGCTCGGGACCGGCCAGATGAGGTTGCTCAGACTGACGGCCGAACCGCCGGAGTTCGTATTGGTGTTGGTGTTGCTGCCGGAGTTGGTGTTGGTGTTGGTATTCGTGTTGGTATTCGTTTGCTGCTGCGCGGCTTTGCGCGCCGCTTCTTCGGCGGCGAGCTGTGCGAGAAGCTCCTGCACCTGCTCTTCGGTCTCCGCTTCTTCCTCGGCGATGGCATCATACTCCGCCTGCGCGTCATCCGCGAGCGTTTCGATGTCGGCGATCATGGTATAGGCGGCTTCGACCTGCGCATCGAGCTCGGTCTGCTTGGTGTCGAGCTCTTTTTTCAGAAGCTCCTGCTCCTGACGGGTCTCCTCGTAGCTGGCTTTCAGCGTTTCGACATCTTCGCGGGCGGCTTTGTACTCTTCTTCCAGAGTTTTGTCGTAGTGCATGATGTCGTTGATGTCGCCGATGCGCGAGAGGAGTTCGGTGATGCTTGAGGAGTCGAAGAGGAAGTCCATATAGGAATAGGTGCTGTTCTCCTCCATTGCGCGGATGCGGGAGCGGAGCAGTTCCGTCTGCCGGGTCTCCTTTTCGAGGGCCTTGTCAAGCTCCGCCTGCTTTTCCGCGATGATCTCATCGTAGAGGTCGATCTGCTCGCTGATGAGCTCGATCATCTGACGGTTCGTTTCGATCTTCTCGTCCAGAGCGAGCTTGCGCGTGATGAAGCGGGACTTCTGGTTCGTCAGGTCGTCGATGACCGTCTGCTGCTCCTCCGCCTTCTGCTCGAGTTCTTCGATCTGCTCCTGCAGTTCGGCGATCTGATCCTGCGTGGAGGCATGTACCGGAATGCACGCAAGCGGAGAGGCGGCAAGCGCCGCGGCGGCCAGGAGAACACAAAGGATTTTTTTGAGATGTTTCATAGTCTTTCTCGAATCTGTGAGGGCCGGAGGATATCAGACCTTCAGGTAATTACGGATGGCCATAGCGCCGCCGAACGCGCCCACGAGCACGCCGATGGCAAGGAACACGATGAGGAGCGGCGTCATAAGCGTTGCAAACGGCATGACCGTAATGAGGCTTGCGGCAATGGATTGAGAAACTTTGTCCGCAATAAAGTCGTACACGGCCCACTGCAGAAGGAAGCCGATGCCCGCGCCGAGGAGGCCGAGGATGAGGCCCTCGACGACGAACGGCGTGCGGATGAAGGCGTTGCTCGCGCCGACCATTTTCATGATGGCGATCTCATCGCGCCGCGTATAGGTGGCGAGCTTGATGGTGTTGGACATCATGAAGACCGACACGACGAGCAGGATGACGATGAGGATGGCCGTGATGACGCTCACCACGTTGCGCACGGCGATGAAGCCTTCGGCGATCGTCACGGGGGCGTTCACATCGGCGATGCCGTTCACGGACTCGATGACGCTCTTGGTCTGCTTCATGAGGGTGATGTCCTTGAGATGGATCACATAGCGGTTGCGGAAGACGGAGGCGTCGAGGTTTTCAAACACGCTGCTGTCGCCGTAGGACGCTTTGTAGTTTTCCATGGCCGTTTCGCGGGAGACGAACTCCACGCTGCGGATATTGGATATGCTCAAAAGGGCGCCTTCGATGGAGCGCGCGTCCTCTTCGGAGAGCGTCTCGTCCACGAAGGCGAGGATCTGGCTGTCCTCTTCCATGTCGCCGATGAGGTTGTCGACATTCACGGCCACGAGGCCGAAGCTGCCCATGATGATGAGGCAGGCGGCAATGACGGTAACGGAGGCGAAGGAACGGAAGCCGTGCGAAAATACGCCGCGGAAGCCTTCCTTGAGAAGGTAGGAAATTCTGTTAAGACTCATAGCCGTAGTACCCATCCATTCCGTCGCTGATGAGGCAGCCTTCGCTCAGCGACACGACGCGCTTGGAGAAGGCGTTGACCAGCTCCTTCTCGTGTGTGACGACCAGCACCGTGGTGCCGAGCTCGTTGATCTTCTGCAGCAGCAGCATGATCTCAAGGCTTCTTGCGGGATCGAGGTTGCCGGTCGGCTCGTCCGCGATGATCATATCGGGCGAGTTTACGAGGGCGCGCGCAATGGCGACACGCTGCTGCTCGCCGCCGGAGAGCTCCTGCGGATAGCGGTTCTCGCGTCCCTGCAGGTCCACGAGCTCGAGCACATACGGCACGCGCTTGCGGATCTCTTTGTTGGACGCGCCGATCACGCGCATGGCAAAGGCCACATTTTCGTAGACAGTCATGTCCTTGATGAGCCGGTAGTCCTGAAAAATGACGCCCAGCGAACGGCGCAGCTTCGGGAGATGCCGCCGCTTGATGGTGCGCAGATCAAAGCCGTTGACTTCGATCGTGCCGCCGGTCGCGCGGATCTCACCCGTGAGGAGCTTGATGATCGTCGTTTTGCCGGAGCCCGAGGGGCCGACAAGGAACACGAACTCTCCGTCCTGGATCTCCAGGTCGATATCCCGCAGGGTCTCTTTCCGGCTGCCGGGGTATGTCATTTTTACATCATTGAGTAGTACCATAAGTAATTCTCCGCGTCAGGACAGGGATCAATACTCGCTGTTCTGAGAGTTCAGATATTTTTTGACCATGAGGGCGACCTTGAAGATGATCGCATGGTCGAATTCGCGCAAATCAAGTCCCGTAAGCTTCTTGATCTTTTCGAGACGGTACACGAGCGTGTTGCGGTGTACGAACAGCTTGCGGGAGGTCTCGGATACGTTGAGGTTGTTCTCGAAGAACTTGTTGATGGTGTAGAGCGTTTCCTGATCGAGCGCTTCGATGGGGTTTTTCTTGAACACTTCGCTCAGGAACATTTCGCACAGGGTCGTCGGCAGCTGATAGATGAGGCGGCCGATGCCGAGGTTGTCGTAATGGATGATGGACTTTTCGGTATCGAATACCTTGCCGACTTCGATGGCGACCTGCGCTTCTTTATATTTGTCGGCCAGCACGCGCAGATGCTTTGCGGTGGTGCCGATGCCGATGACGCACTTGATGTTGAGGTCGTCCGCCAGCTTCTTCTCGATGGTCTCGGCGATCTCGCATACCTCGCGGTTGCTGTCGGCGGGGCCGGTGAGTTCCTTGATGAGGACGAGGTCGGTCTCATTGACGCTGAGAACGAAGTCCTTCTGGCGGTCCGGGAACATGTTGGAAAGAGCTTCGAGAGCCGCCATGTCGGCGTGCTCTACCTGACGGATGAGCAGCACGGCACGCGGAGTCTCCGTGGCGAAGTGCAGCTCCTTGGCGCGCGAATAAATGTCGCCGGGCAGGATGTTGTCGGAAATAATGTTCTTGACGAAGATCGTCTTATTGTGCTTTTCCTCGTAGTTGACCTTTGCTTCCTGGAAAGCAACGGCGGCGAGAATGCACACACACCGCGCTGTGGAGTCATGACCGTCCACGAACACGGCATAGTCCATACGGGAGCCGAGGCCGCCGACGGGCTTGTAGGTACGAACGCTGGAGGTGAAAACCTGATCCGGATAGTCGCCGAGTCCGCCGTGGAAATCGTCAAGCTTTGTGTTGATCATGCCAAGCTCGCTGCAGGCTACGACTTCTCCCTGTTCGTCGACAACGCCGATGCACCGATCCGTGGCATCTTTCATCTGAAGGATGATGCTTTGAAAGATCCTGCTGGACATAAATTCTTCCTCCCCAAATTTAGGCGGCGGTGCAGATCATCGTCTGCGGCGCAGCCTTTACTCTCGCAAAATGCGCATAAAAAACTGACCCGTATTTTATGTATTTTCCATAATAAAACAAAGCTGTGCAAATTTCAATAGCCAATTCTTTACAATTTGTAAATTTTTTTAATTTCTCAACAAATCAAGGCAGAATTATTAAAGCGCAAGGTCGGTTTTTGTGGGATATAACGGTGTTTTTCGGGAAAACGGCATTTTCGGCCATTCGTCATTTCGACAAAATGTCCGGGCGGATCTTTTCGATCTCCGCCGTGGAGAGGCGGCGGTACTCACCCTCCTTCAGGGACTCATCCAGCCACAGTCCGCCGATGCGAAGGCGCTTGAGCGCGAGCACGGGAAGGCGGCGCGAGCCGAGCATGCGTTTGACCTGATGGTATTTTCCCTCGAACACCTCCACCTGCACGCGGCCGCCGCCGAGGTCGATGAGCTCTGCGGGGAGGCACTGCGTGCCGTCCTTGAGGACGATGCCCTCGCGGAAGGCGGTGAAGTCCTCCGGAGTCGGGGTGCCGTCGACAACGGCTTCGTAGAGTTTGCTCACATGGCTTTTCGGGGAGATGACCTTGTGGGCAAAGGTGCCGTCGTCCGTGAGGAGGAGAAGGCCGGTGGTATCCTTGTCAAGCCGGCCAACGGGGAAAAGGCCGCGGCGCTTCCAGTCCTCGGGCATAGCATCCACGACCGTGGGCTTGCGCGGATCGCGCGTGGCGGTGAGAACGCCGGAGGGTTTATGAAGCATTATATAAATATGTCCCGGTTCGTCAAGCGGCTCGCCGTCTACCGTGAGAATCGCCGTTTCGGGATCGAATTTTGCGGCAGGGTCGGAGCACGGAACACCGTTTACCGCGGCGCGGCCGCGGCGGATGATCTCTCTCGCCTGCGAGCGAGAGCAAAGACCCGTATCGGTGAGGATCTTATCAAAACGAACGAGAGACATAGCTGTTTCCTTTCTCGGTGTGCGGTGCGGGGCAGAAAAAGCGGCGCACCGCAGATTTTTGAAAATGTCCGGTTATGCAAAATGACCGGCAGCAGAGCTGCCGGCCATTTTTAAAGTTTGGGTGAAAATCGCGCGAGTAAGAAATTACTCGTTGATGGCGATAACAACACCGGAGCCGACGGTACGGCCGCCCTCGCGGATAGCGAAGCGGAGGCCGTTCTCGATGGCGATCGGGGTGATCAGCTCAACATCCATGTCGACGTTGTCGCCGGGCATGCACATCTCAACGCCTTCGGGAAGGGTGATGACGCCGGTAACGTCGGTGGTACGGAAGTAGAACTGAGGACGATAGTTGTTGAAGAACGGGGTGTGACGGCCGCCTTCGTCCTTGGACAGGACGTAAACCTGGCCCTTGAACTTGCGGAGGGGCTTAATGGACTTCGGGGCAGCGAGAACCTGGCCGCGCTCGACTTCCTTCTTGGTGATGCCGCGGAGCAGGCAGCCAACGTTGTCGCCGGCCTCGGCATACTCGAGGGTCTTGTGGAACATTTCGGTGCCGGTAACGACGGAGTCCTTGGTCTCGTCTTCGAGTCCGACGATCTCGACCTTGTCGCCGACCTTGACGGTGCCACGCTCGACACGGCCCGTAACGACGGTGCCGCGGCCGGTGATGGTGAACACGTCTTCGATGGGCATCAGGAAGGGCATATCGGCCTTGCGGTCGGGGGTCTTGATCCAAGTGTCAACG
Source organism: uncultured Oscillospiraceae bacterium (assembly GCA_964552365.1). Classification (GTDB taxonomy): domain Bacteria; phylum Bacillota; class Clostridia; order Oscillospirales; family Oscillospiraceae; genus Apopatocola. Next base: position 6,685 of record CAZKGZ010000032.1, read on the forward strand.
GCTTCCATGAGCTCCCAGATGCAGGCATACTCGGGGGCGTTGGGATCGGTGGACTCGGAAGCAAGGGCGTTCAGAGCGGAGCCCTTGATGATCGGGGTGTCGTCGCCGGGGAACTCGTACTTGTCGAGCAGCTCGCGAACTTCCATCTCGACGAGCTCGAGGAGCTCGGGGTCGTCGACCTGATCGCACTTGTTCAGGAAGACCAGGATGTAAGGCACGTTGACCTGACGGGCGAGCAGCAGGTGCTCACGAGTCTGGGCCATGGGGCCGTCGGAAGCAGCGATGACCAGGATGCCGCCGTCCATCTGGGCAGCGCCGGTGATCATGTTCTTGATGTAGTCGGCGTGGCCCGGGCAGTCGACGTGGGCGTAGTGACGGCCCTGGATCTGGACGCCGGCGGTGTCGCCGTGAGAACCGACGCGGTCAAACGTCTGGTACTCGACGTGTGCGGTGTTGATGGTGATGCCGCGCTCGCGCTCTTCGGGGGCCTTATCGATGGAGGCGTAGTCGACGAAGTCAGCGGCGTTGGGGTCTGCCATTGCCAGAACCTTGGTGATGGCGGCAGTCAGGGTGGTCTTACCATGGTCGATGTGGCCGATGGTACCGATATTCACATGGGGCTTGGTGCGGTTGAACATTTGCTTAGCCATGGAAACATCCTCCTAGATCGTTTTTTTATAAATTTTTGGTTTTGTCTTATTCTACAGGAAATCAGCGGATTTTGCAACAACTATTTCAGTTGTGCATCGCGCGCTTGCCGATAATGGCCTCCTGGAGGCTCTTCGGCAGCTCGACATAGGTGTGAGGCTCCATGCTGTAGTTCGCACGGCCCTGCGTCTTGGAGCGCAGGTCGGTGGAATAACCGAACATCGAAGCGAGAGGAACCTCGGCCGTGACCTGGGCAGTACCGTTGCGGATATCCGTTCCGGCCACCTGACCGCGGCGTGCGTTGAGATCGCCGATCACATCGCCCATGTACTGGTCCGGTGTGGTGACAACGACCTTCATAATGGGCTCAAGCAGTGTCGCGCCGGCTTTCTGTGCAGCTTCCTTGAAGGCCATGCTGCCGCAGATCTTAAATGCCATTTCACTGGAGTCTACCTCGTGGAAGGCACCGTCGAGAAGAGTGACCTTCACATCGACGACCGGGTAGCCGGCGAGGACACCGGACGCCATAGCGCCCTGAATGCCTGCGTCTACGCTCGGGATGTACTCCTTGGGGATGGCGCCGCCGGTGACGGCATTGATGAACTCGTAACCCTTGCCCGGGTTCGGCTCGATCATGATCTTCGCCTGTGCGAACTGGCCCTTGCCGCCGGACTGACGCGCGTACCGCATATCGACGGTAGCGGAACCGCGGATGGTTTCCTTATAGGAGACCTGCGGCTTGCCGACATTGGCTTCGACCTTGAACTCGCGGAGCAGACGGTCGACGATGATCTCCAGATGGAGCTCGCCCATGCCGGCGATGATGGTCTGACCCGTTTCCTGATCCGTGTAGGTCTTGAAAGTGGGGTCTTCCTCGCTCAGCTTGGCAAGCGCGATGGCCATCTTTTCCTGACCGGCTTTGGTCTTGGGCTCGATGGCGACGCGAATAACGGGCTCGGGGAATTCCATCGATTCGAGAACGACGGGATGCTTGTCATCGCAGAGCGTATCGCCCGTGCGGGTGTTTTTAAGGCCCACAACGGCGCAGATCTCGCCGGCGTAGACGGCATCGATGTCCTCACGGTGGTTGGCGTGCATGTGGAGCAGACGTCCGAGACGCTCGCGCTGGCTGCGTACGGTGTTGATGGCGGTCTCGCCGGCCTTAATGGAGCCGGAGTACACGCGCATGAACGCCAGACGGCCGACGAACGGGTCGGTCATGATCTTGAAGACGAGTCCGGCGAAGGGCCCGTTCACGTCTGCGGGAAGGGTGACTTCCTCGTCCGTTTTGGGGTTGATGCCGACGACCGGAGGAATATCCAGCGGCGAAGGCATGTAGTTCACAACGGCGTCGAGCAGCTTCTGCACGCCCTTGTTCTTGTACGATGTGCCGCACAGCACCGGGACCATTTCGCCGGCTACGGTGGCTTTGCGGATGACGGAGCGGATGCGGTCGGCCGGGATGTCCTGACCGTCCAGAGCCATCTCCATCAGTTCATCGTCAAAGAGGGATACGGCGTCGATGAGCTTTTCCCGGTATTCGTTGGCCAGGTCGACCATGTCTTCGGGGATAGGCTCTATGCGCATATCCTTACCCAGGTCATCATAGTAGACGACGGAATCCATATCCACAAGATCGATAATTCCGCGGAAATCCGATTCCTTTCCGATAGGAAGCTGGATGGGAACGGCATTTGCTTTCAGCCGGTCGTAGATCATGTCCATGACGTTGTAGAAGTCGGCGCCGGTGATATCCATTTTGTTCACGTAGATCATACGCGGAACGTTGTAATGGTCTGCCTGACGCCAGACGGTCTCCGTCTGGGGCTCAACGCCGCCCTTGGCGCAGAGAACGGTCACACAGCCGTCCAGCACGCGCAGGGAGCGCTCCACCTCGGCCGTAAAGTCCACGTGACCCGGGGTGTCAATAATATTGATGCGGGTGTCTTTCCAGAAGCAGGTGGTGGCGGCACTGGTAATGGTGATGCCGCGTTCCTTTTCCTGTTCCATCCAGTCCATGGTGGCGCTGCCCTCGTGGGTCTCGCCGATCTTATAGTTGACGCCGGTGTAGAAGAGAATACGCTCGGTAGTCGTCGTCTTTCCTGCGTCGATATGAGCCATGATACCGATGTTTCTGGTATTTTCAAGTGAATAGATTCTGGGCATAACTGTCTACCTTTGTTTGGATTACCAACGATAATGGGCGAACGCCTTGTTGGACTCGGCCATCTTGTGCATATCCTCGCGCTTCTTCACGGAGGCGCCGGTGTTGTTGACGGCGTCCATGATCTCGTTGGCGAGACGCTCTTTCATGGTCTTTTCGCTGCGCTTGCGGGAGTAACCGACGAGCCAGCGGAGTCCGAGGGTCTGACGACGCTCCGGGCGAACTTCGATAGGCACCTGGTAGGTGGCGCCGCCGACACGGCGGGCCTTGACTTCCAGAGCCGGCATGACATTGTTGAGGGCTTCGGTGAAGACCTCAAGCGGATTGCGGTTGAGCTTCTTTTCGATCAGCTCGAAGGCGTCATAAACCACTTTCTGGGAGACGCCTTTCTTGCCGTCCAGCATAACGCCGTTGATGAGCTTGGTCACCAGCACGCTGTTGTATACGGGATCCGGCAAGATCTCTCTTTTGGGAACGTTACCTCTTCTGGGCACTTTGCTTCCCTCCTTCATTATGAAATGATCTCATAGGTACTCGACGGCAGCTCTCTGCCGCCGCTGTGTCCGAAAGGTTATCATTATATATAATAACCAACAGGACACTGTTGGGTAGGTGCTGTTACTTCTTCTTACCCGCCTTGGGTCTCTTCGCGCCGTACTTGGAACGGGACTGGCGACGGCCGTCCACGCCCTGAGAGTCGAGAGTGCCGCGGATGATGTGGTAACGGACACCGGGGAGGTCCTTGACACGGCCGCCGCGAATCATGACGACGGAGTGCTCCTGCAGGTTGTGACCGACACCGGGGATGTAGGCCGTTACCTCGTAACCGTTGGTGAGACGGACACGGGCGATCTTACGCAGAGCGGAGTTCGGCTTCTTAGGAGTCGAGGTACGCACAGCAGTGCAGACGCCGCGCTTCTGAGGAGAAGACTGGTTGGTCTCGCGGTTCTTGAGCGTGTTCAGGCCTTTCTGCATGGCAGGAGAGGTGGACTTGTAGGTCACCTGCTCTCTTCCCTTACGGACAAGCTGGTTAAATGTGGGCATGTTTTTCCTCCTTTCCTCAAAAAAATCAGCTCGTGCGGGCATTAGCCCACACGAGTGATAATTTTAGCAGATTGTACAAGATTAGTCAAGAAAATTCTGTGAAAATTCCGGGGTGAATTTTCACCCCGGAATAGCGAAAATGCCGAGATTACAGTGCGTTTGTGAGTTTCTTGAGTTCGGAGAGGTCGACGTAGTCGGCTTCGTCTTCCTTGGTCTCGTCGGTCTTCATCTCGAACGCGTGGTAGGTGTCGAGGCCGGTGCCGGCGGGGATGAGCTTGCCGATGATGACGTTCTCCTTCAGGCCGACGAGGTGGTCGACCTTGCCCTTGATGGCGGCTTCGGTGAGGACCTTGGTCGTCTCCTGGAAGGACGCGGCGGACATCCAGCTGTCGGTGGCGAGAGATGCCTTCGTGATGCCGAGGAGGATCGGCGTGCAGGTGGCGAGGGTGAGTCCCTCTTCCCCGGCGTCGATGCGGGCCTGAACGGCCTTGTTCGCATCCTTGTATTCGCCGACATCCACGGTAGCGCCGGAGAGCAGATCGGTGCTGCCCGCCTCTTCGACGCGCACCTTGCGCATCATCTGACGCACGATGACTTCGATGTGCTTGTTGTTGATGTCAACGCCCTGCTGACGGTACACCTTCT
>CAZKGZ010000033.1:0-1740 GCA_964552365.1 uncultured Oscillospiraceae bacterium
GCGTTTCCGATGGTCATGCCCTGGAGCTGCTGGCGGAGGAGGGTGGGGGTGAAGTAGAGGCCTTCGGCGTGGTCTTGGCGGAGGCGGAGCCAGGCGCCGCTGCAGATCTGGTTTTTGGCGGCGAATGCTATGGGGATCGCGGCGCAGTCCTCTTGGAGCAGGGCTTCCATTTCCGTTTCCAGTGCATCGCGCTCGGCGGATGATGTGAATGTTAGTTCTTCATAGAGCGCATCGAATTCCTCGTTCGAGTAGCCGGAGATGTTCCAGCCGGGAGAGGCGGTGCCGTTCCAGTAGGCTCCCGCGCCGTCGTTCCAGTAGTACGAGGCGAGCGAGAGATAGGCATCGTAGTAGCTCTGCACGGCGGTGAGATAGAGATCAAAGTCGCCGTTCATGGCAGAGGAGAGGGCTTTCTCCGGGTCAAGGGCGATGATCTCGAGCTCTATGCCGGCTTCGGCGCAGGCGTCGCGGAGAATGGTCGCCGCGCGAAGCCACGCAGTCGAGGAGTTGCTGCAGAGGATGCGGAAGGAGAGCGTCTCCCCCGCTTCCGATTCGCGCACGCCGTCGCCGTCCGTGTCCGTATAGCCCGCTTTTTCCAGAAGCGCTGCGGCGTCCGCGGGGCTGTACCCGGAAGCTGCGGAGTCGTCCGAGCCGTACGGTATGGAGAAGCCGTCGGTCGGCAGGGCGCCGCCGAAAGCGGTGAGGGCGAGCGTATCGCGGTCGGTGCAGAGGGCGATGGCCTCGCGGATCGTTTTATCCTGCAGGAGCGCATTACCTTCGGAGGCGCTGTCCGTGCGCTGGTTGATCTCGAGGAGCAGCAGCTCGCCCGATGTGCCGTGGGCGCTGCTGCGTCCCTCGGCGAGCTGCTCGGCATCGGCGCTTGAGAGGTTCCATGCAGCATCGATCTCATTGCTCTCGATTGATGCGGTGAGGTCCTCTACGCCGAAATGCAGCTCTACGACTTCAGCGCTCGCCGTGCCGTTCCAGTAGTTTTCGTTGCGGCGGAGCGTGAGGATGCCGTTTTCGAAGCTATCCCAGATGTAGAGGCCGGAGCCGACCATCATTTCGGCGCTCGGCGTGAGGGACGCGAGCGTTTCGCGGGCAGCTGCGGCGTTTTTCGGGATGCCGGCGGTGGAGTATTCCATGCCGTCGAGCGAGTTCCAGACGGAGCGCGGGACGATCGGTACGCGCGAGAGGCACTCCTCGACCGCCGCGACATCGCCCCACGCGAGGAATGCGATGTGGGTGTCGTCCGTGACGGAAATGCCGGTCGTGTCGATGAGCTCGCAGCCGGGGTAACCGTAGAGCTGCGAGAAGTCTTTCATCGACTGGAGCGAGAATTCCACATCGCTCGCCGTCAGGGTCGTGCCGTCATGGAAGAGGACATCGCTTCGCAGCGTGAGCGTCCAGAGTCTCGCGCCGTCCGCAGCCGCATCCTGCACGGTGTACTCGAGGCAGAGGCTGTTGATGTACCGCCCCGTTTCGATGTCCGCATAGAAAAGCGTGTCGTACAAAAGCGCTATGGCCGCGGCCGCTTCCTCCGTGTCGGCGGTGTACGGGTCCAGGGAGGACGGCGTATCGGAAAAGCCGAGACGGAACACGGTCTCCCCCGCTTCCGTTTTCTCCGGCATCGGGCGCGAGGTACACGCGCCGAGCGAGGCGGAAAAAGCCAGCACGAGCAGCAATATCCAAATTTTGCATCGGAAAAATTTCATGCAGATGTCCTTTGCGGCGCAAAGCGAA
>CAZKGZ010000033.1:1840-11110 GCA_964552365.1 uncultured Oscillospiraceae bacterium
GGCGGTTCGTTCATTCTATGCCGGTGAGGTCGAAGTTGTCGAGCCAGGTTTTGGCGGTCTCGCATACGGTGCGCAGGCAGTTTTCGTCGAACGGGCTTTCGAGTCCGGCGTTTTTGAGGAGGGTGGTGAACACCTCGCTGCCGCCCTGACGCGTGTAGGCCATGTAGTGCTCCCATGCGGTATTGCGGTCCTTCTGCAGCATCGCCCAGATCTCGAGGGCGACCGTCTGCGCGAGGCAGTAGTCGATGTAGTAGAACGGGCTGTCGTAGATGTGGAGCTGACGCTGCCAGCCTTCGCCCTCGGAATAGAACGGGATGTCGCCGTCGAGCTTCATCCACGGCATATAGATGCCGAGCAGCTCTTTCCAGACGCCGTGGCGCTCCGCCGGGGTCATGTCGGGCTTTTCGTAGACAACATGCTGGAAGTGGTCGACCATCGTGCCGTAGGGGATGAAGGTCACGGCACCGGCGAGGTGGCTGTAGAGATACTTGCGGGTGTCCTTGCCGAAGAAGCCTTCCGCCCACGGCCATGCCATGAATTCCATGGACATGGAGTGCACTTCGCACGCTTCCATGCTCGGCTCGTCCATCGGCACGCGCCAGGCGTTGAGGTAGGCTTCAAAGGCGTGGCCCGCTTCGTGCGTCACGACTTCGACATCGTGCTGGGTACCGTTGAAGTTTGCGAAAATGAACGGGACGGAATACTCGGGGAGCGTGCAGCAGTAGCCGCCGGCGGCTTTGCCTTCGGTGGAGAGGACATCCAGCAGCTCGCGGGAGCGCATCATACGGAAGAATTTGCCGGTCTCCTCGCTCAGCTCATCATAGAACTTCTGACCGTGTGCGAGAATGTGCTCGGCATCGCCGCACGGGCGCGGGTTGCCGCTGCGGAACGACAGGGCGGCGTCCGCAAACGAGAGCGGATATTCCTTGCCGAGGCGTTTGGCCTGCTCACGGTAAATGCTGTCCGCGACGGGCACGAGGTACTTGCGCACGGCGGCGCGGAATTTCTCCACATCGGCCTTGCCGTAGCAGTTGCGGCCCATGCGGTAGTAGCCGAGCGTGGTGTAGCCCTCATAGCCGAGCTTTTTGCCCATCGTGTCGCGCAGGTGCGTGAGCTCATCGTAAATGCGGTCCAGGTCGCTCTGGTGCTCTTTGTACCATGCGCCTTCGGCTTTCCAGGCTGCAAGGCGGCGCGCATCGTCCGCATCGGTCTTGAACGGCGAGAGCTGGGAGAGCGTATATACGCCGCCCTCGAACGGGATCTGCGCGGAGGCGATCAGCTTGTCATAGTCCTGCGTGAGGTCGCTTTCCTTCTGCAGCTCGGGGATGATGGCCGGAGAGAAGGTCTTGAGGGCGATCTCGGCGTTGAGGAACATCAGCGTGCCGAATTCCTTTTCAAATTCCGCGCGGTAGGGCGAGGCAAGCATGGCCATCGTCCACTGCTGGAGGTATTCCTGCAGCTCCGGCATGAGCATATTCCAGAAGCGGGTCTCCTCTTCGTAGAAGGCATCGCGCGTGTCGATGGTGTTGCGCACCATGGCGAGGGTGGATATGGTCTGGATGTGTTTGGAAAGCTCTTCCTTTTCCAGAAATACGGCTTTGGCGGCTTCATAGCTCTCCGCCGCTTTGAGCTTTTCGGTAAGGGCTTGAATCGAAGCTTTCAGTTCTTCGCCGTTCGGGCGGGCATAGGGCATATCGCGAAATTTCAGTGCTTCCATCGGTTTTTCTCCTTCGTATCGGCGGCACGGCGAGGTGTCGTCCGGGTATCATTCGGTTTTTATTGTATCGTATTTCCGTTTCGATTGCAAGTCAGAGGGACACCGTCAGGCGGCCCGCCTCGGAGTGCATCTCTTTGGCCACGGTGCGGACGATCTTGTCGGAGACCGCGTCGTACTCCCGCTCTGCTATATCTGTGGGGATGGCCTCGCCTTCGAAGCGGAGCTCCGCCGTGTCGAGCTTTTCCGAATAGCGGAAAGTCAGGCGGATATCGGCGCTTTCCTGCCCGACGGCGGGGAACAGACGGTGGAAGATGAGCTCCTCGCCCAGAAGCACGGTGTCGCGGATGCGCTTTTCATCGAAGCGGAGGTTTTTCATGAAGTCCACGGCCTGTCCGAGCAGCTCGTAGAAGTCGAAGCTGCTGCCGTGAATGTCATAGGAGAAGGTGCGGATCTTATAGATGAATTCCTGCGTTTTCTCTTTTTGCGGATGATGGAAGATCTGCTCGGGCGTGCCGTCCTCGTAGATGCCCTTCTCGTCCATGTAGAACACGCGGTTCGAGACTTTTTCGGCGAAGTTCATTTCGTGCGTGACGATGAGCATCGTCATGCCGCGGTCGGCGAGGCGCTGGATGACGCCGAGCACTTCGTTTACCATGGTCGGGTCGAGGGCGGAGGTCGGTTCGTCGAAGAGGATGACGTCCGGCCTCATGGCGAGCGTGCGCGCGATGGCGGCGCGCTGCTTCTGTCCGCCGGAGAGCGACTCCGGGTAGTGCAGGGCTTTGCTCTCGAGGCCGACGGAACGGAGGAGCTCCATGCCCTCGTCGTACGCGGTCTGTTTGTCCGTGCCGAGCAGACGGACGGGGCCGAGCATGACATTTTCGATTATGGTCAGGTGGTTAAAGAGGTTGAAGGACTGGAACACCATACCCATTTTGCGGCGCAGCTTTACGAGCGTGTGCTTGTCCGCCGCGGTGATCTCCTCGCCGTCGATGTAGATCTTGCCGGAGGTCGGCTGCGTGAGGAGGTTCAAGCAGCGGAGGAATGTGCTTTTTCCGCAGCCCGAGGGGCCGATGATGGATATCACATCGCCGTCATGGATCTCCGCATTGACATTGCGGAGGATCTCGCTGTCGAATGTTTTGCAGAGGTTTTCGATTCGGATCATTGCAGACGCACCCCCTTCAGAAGGCTTCGGCGGTTTCTCGGGTCCAGCTTCTTCTGCAGGAAGCGCAGCAGAACAATGAAGAGCCAGGTAATGGCAAAGTACAGTATAGCCGTAGCGATGAGCGGGAAAAAGGCCTGATAGGTGCGGCTGCGCACGAGGTCGGAGACTTTGGTAAGATCCTGAATGGCGATGTAGCCGACGATGGAGGTGGATTTCGTGAGTGCCACGAACTGGCCGGTATAGAGGTCGAACACATGCTCGGCGGCCTGCGGGAACGTGATGCGGCGGAAGGTCTCCGCCGGAGTGAAGCCGAGGGCGCTCGCCGCTTCGCGCTGGCCGTCATCCACGGCCTCGAGTCCGGTTTTGAATATGCCGCACAGCGAGGCCCCCGAAACAAGGCCGAAGCCGAGAATGGCAACGCAGATGTTGGAGATATTCACCTTGCCGAACACGATATAGTAGAGGATCATGAGCCATACGAGCACGGGAATGCCGGTGATGAGCTTGCAGTATACGGCGGAGAACCTCTGCCAAATCCGCTTAGAAGAGCGGGACATGCGGCACAGGACGCCGCCCCACACCGTGCCGAGGGCGAACGAGAGGACGCTGATGAGTATCGTAACGCCGATGCCGCGCAGGAATTGCTTCCAGCGGGCTTCGGTCAGGAAGGTGGCCTCGAATTTTTCGAGGATCGTCGTGCTGCCGCCGGTGCCGGAGGTTTGATTTGTCTCGGCATCCGCCGGGGCGTAGCGGTCGGTCTTCACGAGGATGGCAAGGCGGCAGGTATAGTAGGAGTCGGAGAAGAGGATCTCCTTGGCGCGCTCCTCGGTCTCGATGAGGTCGCAGAGGATGAGGTCGCCCTGCCCGCTGTTGAGGGCGGGGATGAGCGAGCCGAAGTTCATGGCAACGATCTCGTAGTCCATGCCGAGGCTGTAGGCGATGCGCGCGCCGAGCTCGATGTCGAAGCCGATGTAAGTGCCTTCCGAGTAGAAAGAAAACGGCTTCTGCAGGCCTTCCGTGAGGATGCGGAGCGTGCCCTCCGTGTGTTCGGGCTTTGTAAGCTCCGGCATGGAGGTGCTGCCGTTCGTGATCCAGCGCTCCTCCATTTCCGCGAGGGTGCCGTCCTCGCGAAGAGCCGCGAGCTCGGCGTTCACCTTGTCGCGCAGCTCGGTGTTGTTTTTGGCAATGCCCGCGGCGACATGTACTGAGCCGTAGGAGCCGTCCATAACCGTGACGCTCTCGTCGGTGCGGGCGAACTCGTTGAGAATGAGGTCCGTAAACGCAAAGCCGTCCGCCTTGTCGGTTTTTACGGCCGTGTACGCATCCACGAAGCTCGTATAGGACATGAACTGTACATTGGGATATACGGTCTCCGCGACGAGATGGGCCGGGGAGCCGGTCGCCACGCCGAGGCGCATATCGGGCGATTGAAAGTCCTCATAGCCCGTGATGGCCTTTTGCGTCCCTCCGGCGCAGCCGGAAAAGAGCGTCAGCAAAAGGGCGAGCAGCAGGGCAAAGAGGATCAGGCGTTTCTTCATCAAAAGGCGATCCCTCCAAATCGTGATCAATGTCCGTATTATACTTCCGATTCGCCGCCGTTGCAAACATTTCCGTATCGATATCGGCGGTTGGACGGCAGCATCGGGAATACTCCGAAATTATGCAGTGCCGTGCGGCGCATTTTGTACAGAATTTCCCGTTGACACCGGGGCGGCGGAGTGATAGTATACTGCGCAGAAAAGACCTCTTTAAGTCGGTACGGAGCTGCCGGCAAGGTGTCATCCGATAGATTTGCGCAATCTCTGCGCGCTGTTGTGCCTTGTCCGGTTTCCGGGCAGGGTTTTTTTGTTGTCAGATTGCCGGGAAGGAGCGGAATGCAATGATTTTCAAAGCGCAGATCATGGACGAGGCCGCCGTAGAGCGGACGCTGGTGCGTATTGCTCACCAGATTATCGAAAAGAATCACGGGACCGAAAACCTTTGCCTTATCGGCATCAAGACCCGCGGCATTCCTCTCGCCGAGCGCATTGCCGACAACATCGAAAAAATCGAGGGCGTTCGCGTTCCCGTCGGAAAACTGGATATCACTCTTTATCGGGACGATCTTTCGAGCGTTTCCGATTCGCCCGTCGTTTCGGACACGCACATTCCGTTTGATGTGAACGGGATGACCGTTGTGCTCTGTGACGACGTTATTTTTACCACCCGCACCGCCCGCGCCGCCATCGACGCGCTCATTTCCCTCGGCCGTCCCGCCCGCATCCAGCTCTTCGAGCTCATTGACCGCGGTCACGCCGAGTTCCCCATCAAGCCCAATTTTGTCGGCAAGAACATCCCGACATCCCTGCACGAGATCGTTGCGGTCCGCCTTCGGGAGAGCGACGGCGAAACCGGCGTTTCGATATACGAGAAAGAATAATTTTTCATAAGGAGAGAAAACGACTATGAACAAAAAACAAATCGGCAACGAAGCGATCTACGACGCTCGTTCGCTCGGCACGCCCCGCATGCTGGTGCTCGGTCTGCAGCACATGTTCGCCATGTTCGGCGCCACGGTGCTCGTTCCCGCGCTGACCGGACTCGACGTTGCCACCACGCTTCTCTTTGCCGGTCTCGGCACGCTGCTCTTCCACCTCATCACCAAGCGCAAAGTCCCCGCGTTCCTCGGCTCCTCCTTCGCTTTCATCGGCGGCTACAACGCCATTGCTCCGCACGGCGAGCCCGAGCTTCTCGTTTACGCCTGCGTAGGCGTTGCGGTAGCGGGTCTTATGTATGTCATTCTCGCCGCGCTCTTCAAAGCGTTCGGCGTGAAGAAGGTCATGCGCTACTTCCCCCCGATCGTTGTCGGCCCCATCATCATCGCCATCGGCCTGACGCTCTCCTCCTCCGCCATTTCGAACTGCTCCGGCAACTGGCTCGTCGCCGTCGTCGCCATTGCGATCGTCATCGGCTTCAATATGTGGGGCAAGGGCATGGCCAAGATCATCCCCATCCTGCTCGGCGTCCTCGGTTCCTATGTGTTCGCCCTGATCGTCGATCCCGCGGAGCGTGCCTCCGTCGTTGAAGCCGTCAGCGCCGCCAAGTGGATCGGTTTCCCGATCGTCTGGGACCGCACCGTGTTCCATCTCTTCACCGTTTCCGACCTTGACACCGGCCTTCTCGTGAGCGCCATCTTCACGATCGTTCCTCTGTCTCTCGCCACCATGGTCGAGCACATCGGCGATATCTGCGCCATCTCCTCCACCGTGGAGCGCAACTACATGGTCGACCCCGGCTTCCACCGCACCCTCCTCGGCGACGGTCTTGCGACCTCTCTCGCCGCTCTCTTCGGCGCTCCCGCGAACACCACCTACGGCGAAAACACCGGTGTTCTCGCTCTGACCCGCGTGTACGACCCCAGAGTCATCCGCATTGCCGCAGTGTTCGCCGTCATCGTGTCCTTCTGCCCGAAGTTCTCCGCTCTTGTGCAGGCCATGCCCACCGCAACCATCGGCGGCGTGTCCCTCATCCTCTACGGCATGATCTCCGCCGTCGGCGTGCGCAATGTTGTGGAAAACAAGGTGAACTTCTCCAACACCCGCAACGTCATCATCGCCGCCCTCATCCTCGTGCTTGCCATCGGCATCAACTACTCGGGCGCCGGCAGCGTCAGTTTCGGCACCATCAGCCTCTCCGGTCTCGCCGTGGCCTCCATCGTGGGCATCGTGCTCAACGCCGTGCTCCCCGGCAAGGACTACGAGTTCGTGCAGGAAGAAGAAGGCTCCACCTCCGTCAACTTCCAGGTGTGATAATTCCCAACCTCTCTTGATATACGTACCCGACTTGAAGGGAGACGCTCGAAAGCGGGCGTCTCTCTTCTTGTTTGTTTGATTTACCGATTGCGTTTTTGCCCAAGGCGTGGTAGAGTATTTGCGTTGCGGGGAGGGATGAAATTGGATGCAATGGATGCGCTGAAAAAGCGCTGTCTGGCCTGTCGGGAGTGCCCGCTCTCGCAGGGGCGGCAGCATGTCGTGTTCGGCGTCGGTGACCCCGAGAGCGAGCTGATGTTCATCGGCGAAGGCCCGGGCGAGCAGGAAGACCTGCAGGGCGAGCCGTTCGTCGGCCCGGCCGGTCATCTGCTCGACGATATGCTTGAGATGATCGATCTCGACCGTTCGCGCGTGTACATTGCCAATGTCGTCAAATGCCGCCCGCCGCGCAACCGCGACCCGCTCAACACCGAGCAGGAAGCGTGCCGTCACTGGCTCGATGCGCAGCTCGATCTGGTGCGGCCGAAGATCATCGTGTGTCTCGGACGCATCGCCGCGATGGGCATTATCAAGCCCGATTTTCGCATCACACGCGAGCACGGGCAGTGGTTCGATGTCAACGGTGTCCGGGCGATGGCCATCTATCATCCGTCGGCGCTGCTGCGCGACATCACCAAGCGCCCCGAAACATTTGAGGATCTGCGTGCACTGCGGAGCGAAGCGAAACGGCTCACGCATCTCTATAAGGAATAACGGCACCGTGCAAAGCATCGTGCGGTACCGACGAAAGGCTTTTGTTTATGAGCGATTTTCAGCCGATCGGGCTGCAGCATAAGATTTTTTTCGAAGAAGCTCTCACATGGGAAAATTCCCGCAGTTCCACGGACAGCTTCGGCAATGTATTTCTCTGGAACATTCTCTGCAAGCGCAACGCCGCCCGGCTCGGGGAGCGGCTCGGCGTGGAGTATCTCTGCCCGAAGGGGGCGTTCTACGCCTATCCCTCCGGACGCGGCGACCTGGTCGCTGCCATCGATGCGCTTGAGGAGCGTGCCGCGGAGCACGGTCTGCCGCTCTCTCTGCACGGCGTGACGGAACCGCAGCGGGAAGCGCTGGAGCAGGCGCTGCCCGGGGAGTTCACCTTCACGGAAGACCGCGACGATGCCGACTATGTCTATTCCACCGAAGCGTTTGCGACGCTTGCGGGCAAGAAGCTGCACGGCAAGCGCAACTTCTGCAACCGCTTTGAATCAACGTACGATTGGCACTATGAGCCGCTCACCCCGGCAGGATTTGACGACTGCCGTACACTGCTCGGCGCGTGGGACGAGGAAAAGGACGGCGGCGATGCCGAAGAGAATGAGGCCATCCGCCGCATGATGCAGTACTGGGACACGCTCGACATGACCGGCGGCATCCTCTATGCAGACGGAAAACCGGTGGCGTTTACGGCCGGCGAGGTGCTCTGCGCCGACACGATGGATGTGCATTTTGAGAAGGCGCTCGATTCCGTGCCGGGGGCGTACCCGATGATCGCGCGCGAGTTTGCGCGGCACATTCAAAAAGACTATCCCGAAATTTTGTATCTGAACCGCGAGGAAGACATGGGCAAGCCCGGTCTTCGCAAGGCCAAGGAGGAGTGGTATCCGATGTTTATGATCAGCAAGTACACCGCTCTCCGCAAGGAGAAGCTATGAGCGCGCCGCGGCATTCTCTTCCCGGCGAGGAAGAGGCTCTCAAGGAGCTTTGGCGCGTGGTTTTCGGCGACGAGGACAGCTACATTGATGCGTTCTTCCGCCTCATCTACCGTCCGGGGATGGCGAGCGTGGTCGAGGAAGACGGAAAGATCGTCGCCTCGGCGTATGCCGTGCCGTTCGGCGATGTGAAGTACATCTACGCGGTCGGGACGCTGCCCGAGTATCGCGCCCGCGGCTACGGACGCGCCGTGACGCTGGCCGCCGCAGCGGGTGAGCCGGCATACATCTGCCCGGCGGACGCGACGCTTCGCTGCTGGTACGCGCTCACGATGAATGCGCAGACGGTCTCCTACCGTCCGAGCATGCGTCTCCCCCATTTTCTGCATAAGATCGATGCGGAGGAATACAATGCCCGCCGCGAGGAGTGGCTGGAAGGCGTACATCACGCCAAGTATACGCCCGAGATCCTCGAGCTCTTCGCCGTTTCCGGGAAATTCTACTGCGGCGACAACGGCGACATCTACGCCGTGGAGGGCCGCACCGTCCGCGAAGCGCTCCCTGCCCCCATCGGCGACGAACCGTTCCTCATGGGTCTCAACGGCGCCAAGCCCATCTACTGGGGCCTCGCGCTGGAGTAATGCGCAGATCCGCCGCAGACGCTCAAATTGATAAGAAAAGCTCCGCCGGGTTTCCTTTCGGGATGCCCGGCGGAGCCTTTTGTTATTCTATTCGTCAGTCTTTTAAGATCTCATAGGCCTTTTTGTACTTTTCCACTCTTTCCAGATCTTCGTCGGTCACATTTGCGAGGCGCGAGAGATCCATGTTGTGGCTCAGGTCGGCCATTTTGACTTTCCGGGCTATGGGATTTTTCTTGATATTTCGCACATAATCCATGTACGGCACGCTCTTGTCGTGCGTCATGGCGGCCACGGCGTCCGCGATCTC
>CAZKGZ010000034.1:0-10540 GCA_964552365.1 uncultured Oscillospiraceae bacterium
CAAAAGAGAAAGGGACAGAACCAATGGACGAAACAAAAATCGCGTACAAGCGCGTATTGCTCAAGCTCTCCGGCGAAGCGCTCTCCGGGGATGCCGGCACGGGGCTCGACTTCAAGATCATGGCCGATGTGTGCGGCGTGATAGCAAAGTGCGTAAAGCTCGGCGTGGAGGTCGGCATCGTAGTCGGCGGCGGCAACTTCTGGCGCGGCGTGAAAAACGGCGAAGGCCGCATGGACCGCTGGAGAGCCGACTATATGGGCATGCTTGCGACGGTCATGAACTGCCTTGCCCTGCAGGATGTTCTGCAGCAGCAGGGCGTGGAGGCCAAAGTGCTCACTGCCATGGAGATCCAGCACATCGGCGAGCCGTTTTCCGTGGAAAAGGCAGATGAGTATCTGCGCTCCGGCAAGGTCGTCGTGTTCGGCGGCGGCGTCGGAAGCCCGTTCTTCACCACCGATACCGGTGCGCTGCTGCGCGCGGTGCTCATCGGCGCGGATGCGGTGCTGCTCGCAAAGAATGTCGACGGCGTATACAATGCAGATCCCAAGAAGGATCCGACCGCCGTGCGCTTCGATTCTCTCACCTACGAGGAAGTGCTCGAAAAGCACCTTGCGGTCATGGACAGCACGGCGACCTGCCTTGCCATGGACAACCGCATGCCCATCAAGGTCTTCGCTCTCCGTGAGCCGGAGAACATTCTCCGCGCCGCCTGCGGCGAGAACATCGGCACACTTGTTCACTGAAAGTTTCCCGCGAGTTCAAAAAACGAAAATATTTTAAATAGAAAATAATCGGGAGGATATTCCAATGGCAGAAATCAAAGAGTTCAAAAACCGCATGATCAAGACGACTGAGGTTCTCTCCTCTCAGTTTGCTTCTGTCCGCGCCGGCCGCGCCAACGCCGCCGTGCTCGACCAGATCGAAGTGGACTACTACGGCTCTCCCACCCCCATTCGCCAGATCGCATCCATCTCCACGCCCGACGCCCGCACGCTGGTCATTCAGCCGTGGGACGGCAGCACGCTCAAGCTCATCGAGAAGGCCATCCTCACCTCCGAGCTCGGCATCAACCCGCAGAATGACGGCCGCGTCATCCGCCTCGTGTTCCCGCAGCTGACCGAGGAGCGCCGCAAGGAGCTTGCCAAGCAGGTGCGCAAGTACGGCGAGGACGCCAAGGTCGCCGTGCGCAATGTCCGCCGCGACGCCATGGACAAGTTCAAGAAGGAACAGAAGAAGGGCGAGATGACCGAGGACGACCTGAAGGATGTCGAAAAGGATATGCAGAAGCTCACCGACGACTATACGAAGGAAGTCGATAAGCTGACGGCCGCCAAGGAAAAAGAGCTCTTCGAGATCTGAGAGCGCATGGCAGACGAAACCGAAAAGATCGGCACGGCGGGGACACTTGACCGTATCCCCGCCCATGTTGCCATCATCATGGACGGCAACGGCCGCTGGGCCAAGCAGCGCGGCATGCCGCGCAAAGCCGGTCACGCCGTCGGAGCGGAAACTTTCCGCCGCATAGCGACCTACTGCAAAGATCTCGGCATGGACTATCTCACGGTCTACGCTTTCTCTACGGAAAACTGGAAGCGCTCCGAGGACGAGGTCAATGCCATCATGGGGCTTTTGGAGCAGTATCTGCACGAATCCATCGAAAAGATGGAGAAGGACAAGATCCGCCTCAAAATTCTCGGGGATGCAAGCGCCCTCTCCCCTACGATCCAATCGCTTATCCGCAAAACCGAAGAGATCGCCGCGCGTCTGCCCGGATGCTTTCAGGCCAATGTCTGTCTGAATTACGGCGGACGCGACGAGATCGTGCGCGCGGTGAATCGCTATATGGCAGCGCACCCGGGCGAGCCCATCAGCGAAGCAGCGCTTGCCGGCTCTTTGGATACGGCGGGCATCCCCGACCCCGATCTCATCATTCGCACCGGCGGCGAATACCGCATCTCCAACTTCCTCATGTGGGAGAGCGCGTATTCGGAGTTCATATTCAGCGATGTGCTCTGGCCGGACTTCTCGGAAAAAGACATAGACAGCGCGATCGAAGAATATCGCCATCGCGACCGTCGGTTCGGAGGGGCAAAAGCTTGAAAAAAAGAGTATTGACAGGCGTTGTCGGCATTCCGCTCCTTATATGGGGCGTGTTTTTCGCGCCCATTTGGGTATTCGGTGCGCTGCTTGCCATCATATGCGGCTTTGCGGCGTTTGAACTGATGCGCTGCGCCATCGGGCAGGCACCGAAGCGGCTCTATGTTTCGACCATTCTCTCCGCTATGGCCGTTGCCATATTCGGCGGAGCGGATCTTCGCATGGGCGCCATCATCCTTCTTTTCCTTTTCTTTGTGCTCTCGTGCGAAATGATGGCTCTCTTTTCCACGCCGCGCAAGATCAGTATGGAAATGGTCGCCATCGGCATGCTCGCGGGCGGTGTGCTGCCGATGCTGCTCTCCACGCTGCTCCGCCTTGCACAGTTTGAGACGAGCATTTCGCTCGGCGATCTGATCCGCCACGGAAGCTCCGAGCTCGTGCGCATTGCACAGGACGGCTATGTCGGCCGCGCCCGCGCCTTTCTGCCGTTCGTTGTCGCGTTCGGAAGCGACGCCGGTGCCTACTTCATCGGCAGAGCGTTCGGAAAGAAGAAGCTTGCGCCCTCCATTTCCCCGAACAAGACGGTGGCCGGCGGCATCGGCGGCGCGGTATGCGGCTCGCTGCTTGCCATTCTGTACGGCATCGTTGTCCGGCAGTTCGGCATGAGTGCGAATCTCCTCTCCCTCGCGGCTTTCGGTCTCCTCGGGAGCGGCGTTGCGCAGCTCGGCGACCTCACCTTCTCGGCATTCAAGCGGCAGTACGGCATCAAGGACTACGGCAACATTCTCCCCGGTCACGGCGGTATGCTCGACCGGTTCGACAGCATGTATTACTTGGCTCCCCTCGCGGAACTGTGGATGCTGTTTCTGCCCGTAATTTCGGCATAAAGCATCGTATAAGGACTAAAATTATGGTAAAAGCAATTTCCATTCTCGGCTCAACAGGCTCCATCGGACGGCAGACTGCTCAAGCAGCCGGCCGTCTTGGCATTCCCGTGCTCGCACTCGCGGCGCGGCGGGATGTTGCCCGGCTGGAGGAGCAGGCCCGTCGGTTCCACCCGAAGTATATTGCCGTGACCGATCCGGCAGCCGCGCAAGAGCTTCGCGAAAAGCTCTCGGACATGGATGTCACCATCGAGTCCGGCGAAGATGCTCTCATCACCGCCGCGACTGTTGACGGCGCGGACTGCGTCGTTACCGGCATCTCCGGCAGCGTGGGGCTTCGGCCGACGCTCGCCGCCATCCGGAAGAAAATGCGCATTGCGCTCGCCAACAAGGAGACGCTCGTGTGCGCCGGCAGCATCGTTATGGCGGAAGCCGCACGCTGCGGCGCCGAGATCCTTCCGGTCGATTCCGAGCACGCCGCCATCTTCCAGTCGCTCGCGGGGCGTCAAAAGGGTGAACTGCGCCGCATTCTGCTCACCGGCTCCGGCGGGCCGTTCCGCGGCTGGAGCTGCGAGCAGACAAAGGATGTAACGCCCGAGCGGGCTGTGAAGCACCCGAACTGGAACATGGGCGCGAAGATCAGCATCGACAGTGCGACCATGATGAACAAGGGTCTCGAGTTCATCGAGGCTATGCATCTCTTCGGCGTGACGCCGGATGATATTAAGGTCATCATCCATCCCGAGAGCGTCATCCACTCGATGGTCGAGCTCGTCGACGGCACGGTCATTGCGCAGCTCGGCATAGCGGATATGACGCTTCCCATTCAGTACGCTCTCACCTACCCCGACCGATGCGATTCGGCAACAAAGCCGCTCGACTTTGCCGCGCTCGGCTCCATGCACTTTGAAGATCCCGACCTGGAAAAGCTCCCCTGTCTGCGGCTCGCCATGGAATGTGCTCGCGCGGGCGGCACCGCGCCGTGTGTGATGTCGGCGGCCAATGAGGTTGCCGTAGGGATGTTTTTGGGACACCGCATCGGCTACAATGACATCTATCGGCTGGTGGCCTCGGCGGTGGAACGCGCGGAGTTCATTGCGAACCCCACGCTCGAGGAAATTCTCGCTTCGGATGAAACGGCTCGCGGACTTGTCCGCAGGGAGATCGGCTGACCATGTATATTATTCTTGCAATTCTCGCATTCGGCATTCTGATTTTTGTCCATGAGCTCGGTCACTTTCTCGTCGCCAAAGCGTGCGGCGTCAAGGTGACGGAGTTCTCCATGGGCATGGGGCCGCAGCTCTGGCACAAGGACAAGGGCGAGACGACCTATTCCCTGCGCGCGCTGCCCATCGGCGGCTTCTGCGCGATGGAGGGTGAGGAGGAAGCCTCCGAAGATCCCCGCGCCTTCAATAACCAGAGTGTTTTTCACCGCTTTCTCATTCTTGTGGCCGGGGCGGCTATGAACTTTCTGCTCGGCCTCATTCTCGTGCTCATTCTCTATGCAAACGCCGGCGGCTTTTACAGCCCCAGCATCGTCGGCTTTGCCGAAGGCTGCCCGTACGAGGGGACGCTGCAGGTCGGCGACGAGGTCTACAGCATCGACGGCAACCGCATTTACTTTACCTCCAACTTCTCGGAATACGCCGGCAAAGCCGAGGACGGCACGATGGACATCGTCGTTATCCGGGACGGGAAGAAAGTCAAAATCGAAAATTACCGGCTCGTGCCCGTGGAATATGAGATCGACGGGCAGACCGTGATGAAATACGGCATCAACTTCGGCGTTGTGCCGGCTACCTTCGGGAACGTGGTCAAATACTCGTTCTACAACTGCCTCGACTTCGTGCGCATGGTGCGCAGCGGGCTTGTGCAGCTCATTTCCGGTCAGGCTTCGGTCAACGATATGACCGGTGTGGTCGGTATGGTTGACATAATCAACGAGACCGGACAGAGTGCCGAGACCGTGTCCCAGGGCATTTCGGATGTGCTCTATCTTGTGGCGTTCATTGCCGTGAACCTTGCGGTGATGAACCTTCTGCCGCTGCCCGCGCTCGACGGCGGCCATATCCTCACGCTCCTTGCGAGCTGGGTCATTGAAAAGATCACCGGCAAAAAGCCCGATCCGCGCATCGAAGGATATATCCACTTTATCGGTCTTGTCCTTCTGCTCGGGTTGATGGTGCTTATTATGTATAACGATATAGCGAGGATCATTCGCAGATGAAGAGAAAAATCACGAAAACCATATATGTCCGCGGCGTGCCCATCGGCGGCGGGAATCCCATTCCCGTGCAGTCCATGACGAACACGCATACGGACGATGTCGATGCAACGCTCGCGCAGATCCGCCGTCTCGAAATGGCCGGGTGCCAGATCGTGCGCCTTGCTGTGCCGAATCAGCTGGCGGCACGCGCTCTGCCGGACATTCGCCGCGGCACGGACTTGCCGCTCGTTGCGGATATCCATTTTGATTACCGTCTGGCACTGGCCGCCGTGGAAGCGGGCTTTGATAAGATCCGCATCAATCCCGGCAACATCGGCTCGCCCGAGCGTGTGCGCATGGTCGCGGACGCCTGCCGCGATCACGGCGTG
The DNA here is from genome assembly GCA_964552365.1 of uncultured Oscillospiraceae bacterium. Taxonomy (GTDB): domain Bacteria; phylum Bacillota; class Clostridia; order Oscillospirales; family Oscillospiraceae; genus Apopatocola. Next base: position 5,577 of record CAZKGZ010000034.1, read on the forward strand.
CCCATTCGCGTCGGCGTGAACTCCGGCTCGGTGGAAAAGGGTCTGCTGGAAAAATACGGTCTTTGCCCGAAGTCTCTTTGCGAGAGTGCGCTCGGTCATGTGAAGCTTTTAGAGGATTGTGGTTTTGAGGATATCTGCATCAGTGTGAAGGCGAGCGACGCCGCCATGACGGTAGAAGCCAACCGCCTTCTCTCGACGCTGTGCGACTATCCGCTGCACATCGGCGTGACCGAAGCCGGCACGAAGGAGCGCGGCATTTTGAAGTCCGCGGCCGGTATCGGCTCTCTCCTGCTCGACGGCATCGGCGACACCATCCGCGTCTCCCTCACGGATGCCCCCGAAGAAGAGGCGCACGCCGGAACGGAGCTTCTGCGCGCGCTCGGACTGCGCTCGGGCGTGCAGTTCGTTTCCTGCCCTTCGTGCGGACGCACGGAATATGACCTCATCGGCACGGCAAAGGCTGTGGAAGCGCGCCTTCGCGATAAGCCGTGGAATATCACCGTCGCGGTGATGGGCTGCGTTGTCAACGGGCCCGGCGAGGCTTCCCATGCCGACTACGGCATTGCCGGCGGCAAAAGCGAGGGCGTTATCTTCAAGCACGGCGTGCCGGTGGCGAAAGTGCCGTCGGAGAAGCTCGCCGATGCCCTTGTGGAACTGATTGAAAGTGAGAACGGTTGATCTATGGCTGAAGCAACCAAATTTTTAGATATGTTCGAGTGCTGTGCTTCGATGCGCGCTCTCTTCGGCGGACTGGAGAATGCCACCGTGCAGAATGTTGTCATCTCCCGCGAAAAGATGACGATGGACATTTATGCGACCTTCGCCAAAGCCGGCGCTCCGACCGATCTCGCCCTGCCGGAGAAGCGCATTGCCTCCGAGTACGGGCTGAACGGAGCCACGATCCACGCGATATTTCTCGAGCTGCCGAAAGAAAAGAAGCCGGCTGCCGCGAAGAAAGCCGCAAAGGCCGAGGAAAAGCCGCAGTCGAGCGCGGTGCTCTACGGCAAAATGCCCCCGCGCGAAGCTCCGACCAAGATGGCTGACCTTACGCAGGAATCCGGCATGGTGACCGTCACCGGCAAGATCTTCTCCGAGGACAGCCGCGTGCTCGACCGGGGCCGCAAAGCCGTTGTGCTGAGCTTTTGCATGACGGACTTCAGCGGCAGCATCCATGTTTCCAAGTATATCAGCAATCAGCAGGATTTCGAGATCCGCGAAAAGATCCATGTCGGCGACTGGGTCACCGTGCGCGGCACTGTCGCATTCAACCGCTACGACGACGACATCGCGCTCGAGCCCATAGCCATTTTGCAGGCGCAGGCGCCGCAGCGCAAGGATACCGCCGAGGGTGAAAAACGCGTGGAGCTCCATCTTCACACGCGCTACTCCACGCTCGATGCTCTCACCGATCCGACCGCAGCCGTAAAAACGGCGGCGCGCTGGGGTCACAAAGCCATTGCCGTCACCGACCACGGCGTAGCGCAGGCTTTCCCGGAATTCTGGCACGCCGGAGCAAAGTGCGGCATCAAGGTCATCTACGGCATTGAAGGATATTATGTAAATGATGTGGATGACATTCTCGCCATCCACGGCGAGACCGATCTGCCGCTTGACGCCGATTTTGTCGGCTTTGATATTGAAACGACAGGGCTCGACAGCCACACGCAGCGCATCACGGAGATCGGTGCGGTGCTCGTGGAAGACGGCAATGTCACGAAGAGCTTTCAGACATTTGTCGATCCCGGCATGCCCATCCCGCCGGAGATCGTACAGCTCACCGGCATCACCGACCGCGATGTGTACGGTGCGCCGACCGAAGCGGAAGCCGTGAAGGCGTTTCTCGAATTTGTCGGCGGACGGCCGCTCGTGGCGCACAATGCCGCGTTCGATATCGGTTTCATCACTGCCGCCGCAAAGCGCAGCGGGCTTGAATTTGACCCCGTTTACATCGATACACTCCCCATCTCGCAGGCGCTTTTGAAGGACATCAAAAAATACAAGCTCGACATTGTCTCCCATGCGCTCGGCCTGCCCGACTTCAACCATCACCGTGCGAGCGATGATGCCGCCGTCTGTGCGCGCATATATACGACGCTCCGTCCGCGCCTTGCGGAAAAGGGTGCCGTAAAGCTCGCCGACATCGGGCCGCTCGTATCGGAGCTGCGGCGCGACGATTCCCGCCGTCCGCGGCATATCTCCCTCCTTGTGCAGAACAAGGTCGGACTCAAAAATCTCTATGAGCTCATATCCAAATCGCATCTGGAACACTTTAAGAAGAGCCCCATCATTCCGAAGAGCCTTCTCCTGCAGTACCGCGAGGGCATTCTCGTAGGCTCGGCGTGCGAGGCCGGCGAGATCTTCGACGCCGTGCTGCGAAACCGTTCGGATGAGGAGCTCGACCGTCTCGGGGCGTTCTATGATTATTTTGAGATCATGCCCCTTTGCAACAACCGCTTCCTCATTGCCGACGGCAAGGCGCGCGATGATGAGGATCTGCGCGAGCTGAACCGCCGTGTTCTGGCGCTCGGCCGCCGGAACGGAAAACCCGTAGCCGCGACCGGTGATGTCCACTTTTTGGATCCCGAGGACGAGATTTACCGGCACATCCTGCTCGCTTCGCGCAAGTTTGCCGATGCCGACAAGGATCTGCCGATCTATTTCAAAACCACGGATGAGATGCTCCGCGAGTTCGCCTATCTCGGCGAGGATGACTGCCGCGATGTCGTCATCACCGCGCCGAACGCGATCGCCGATTCCATTGAGAGCTTTGAGCTGCTCCCGAAGGACCTGTTCCCGCCGTCCATTCCGCACGCCGCGGAAGACCTCGAGCGCATGGTCTGGGATAAGACGCATGAGCTGTACGGCGAAAACCCGCCCGAGCTCGTCACGAACCGTATCAAGGAAGAGCTTGATGCCATTCTCGGCCGCCATTACGAAGTCATTTATATGTCCGCGCAGAAGCTCGTGCAGAACTCCTTGGAGCACGGCTATCTGGTCGGCAGCCGAGGCAGTGTCGGTTCGTCCATGGTCGCGTACATGTCCGGCATCACGGAAGTCAACTCCCTGCCGCCGCACTACCGCTGCCCGAAGTGCAAATTCGTCGACTTTGAAAACGTGCTCACGCCGACCGGCGAAAAGTACGGCTGCGGCGCCGATATGCCCGATCGTATGTGTCCGAAGTGCGGCACGAAGCTCGTGAAAGACGGCTTCGATATCCCGTTCGAGACCTTCCTCGGCTTCGGCGGCGACAAGGTGCCCGATATCGACCTGAACTTCTCCGGTGAGTATCAGGCGAACGCCCACAAATACACCGAAGAACTTTTCGGACGCGACCACGTGTTCCGCGCCGGTACCATCGGCACGCTGGCCGAAAAGACCGCGTACGGCTATGTGAAAAAATACCTCGAGGAAAAGGGAATGAAAGTTCCCAAAGCCGAGGAGAACCGACTCGCCGCCGGCTGCGTCGGCGTAAAGCGCACGACGGGTCAGCACCCCGGCGGCCTCGTCATTATCCCGCAGGACAAGGATGTCACGGACTTCTGCCCGGTGCAGCACCCGGCGGACGATGCCTCCGGCGGCATCATCACCACCCACTTTGAATACCACAGCATGGAGGCAAACCTCCTCAAGCTCGACGAGCTGGGTCACGATGACCCGACGATGATCCGTATGCTCGAGGACGCCACCGGCGTCAACGCCCGCGAAATTCCGCTCGACGACCCGGAGACCATGCGCATCTTCACCTCCCCCGAGCCGCTCGGCATCGCGGACGGCGACCCCATCATCGGCCACACCGGTACCATCGGTGTGCCGGAATTCGGCACCTCGTTCACGCGGCAGATGCTCGTCGATACGCAGCCGCACGAGTTTGCCACGCTCATCCGTCTGTCGGGCTTCTCGCACGGCACCGATGTGTGGGCCGGCAACATACACGACATCGTCGTAAACGGCATCGCGCCGACCGACAAGTGCGTCGGCTGCCGTGACGACATTATGCTCTACCTCATCGACATGGGCATGGAGCCGAAGCGCGCCTTCAAATTCATGGAGGCCGTCCGTAAAGGTGCCATCCATAAGGGCAAATCGTGGCCGGAAGGCATCGAAGAGGAAATGCAGAAGCTCGGCGTACCGGAATGGTGGGTCGAATCGTGCCGCAAGATCCAGTACCTCTTCCCCAAGGCGCACGCCGTGGCATATGTTATGATGGCGTTCCGCATCGCGTGGTTCAAGGTGCACGAGCCTCTCGCCTACTACAGCGCGTACTTCTACCGCCGCAGTCAGAAGGACGGCTTTGACGCAGAGAGTATGCTCTTCGGCATCGATAAATGCCGCGAGAAGATCCGCGCCATCCGCAGCAACCCGAACAGTACAGCCAAGGAGGACGACCTGCTCACGACGCTTGAAGCGGTGTACGAGTTCTACCTGCGCGGCTTCCGCTTCGCACCCATCGACATTTACAAGTCCGATTCTTACAAATTCCTCATTGAAGACGGCATGCTGCGCCCGCCGTTCGTCGCCATCTCCGGTCTCGGCGGCACGGCGGCCGAGGATCTAAAGCGCGCACAGGAGACGGGGCAGAAATATGTATCCATCGATGACATATCCGATGCCTGCCCGAAGGTGAGCTCCACCCACTTGGATATGCTCCGCAAGCTCGGTGCGCTCGGCGATCTGCCGGAAACACGGCAGGTAAGCCTGTTTGATATGTAAAGGAGAAAGTTCCATGAAGCTGATGATCGCATCCGATCTCCACGGTTCTTCGTATTATGTAAACTTACTGCTGCAGCGCCTCGCAGAGGAAAAACCGGAAAAGTTTCTGCTTCTCGGCGACATCCTCTACCACGGCCCGCGCAACGATCTGCCGCGCGACTACGACACGAAAAAGACCGCCGCCATGCTCAACGCGCTTGAGAGTGCGCCGCTGTGCATCCGCGGAAACTGCGACGGCGAAGTGGATCAGATGG